>CAYURS010000009.1:0-12799 GCA_964447165.1 uncultured Thiotrichales bacterium | reverse complement strand
GCACATCAAATTTCATGCGTGAGTCTTCAAAAGCCTCAAAGCCACATTCGTAGGGAGAATTCTTTTTTGGGTCAGGGCGATGCGGTGCCAACACAAAACCAGCGATCAAAGGACCAACACCGAACATAAGACCCATGAAGATAAACACCAAAATTGGCAGGTAGTTATCAAGCATACGCAGAGTCTACGGCCAGAGCTGCCTTAGTGTCAACGAGGCTCATTTTTTTATAATTATAAATCATAAACTTATGCCCATAATTAATTGGTGCCGATGGCCGGAGTCGAACCGGCACAGCTTGCGCCACTGCCCCCTCAAGACAGCGTGTCTACCAATTCCACCACATCGGCTAAACAATAAACCGCTGCCCCAATAAGAGCGCACGATCACTATGCTACTTAACGACTAGTTTGCGCCTTGCTCTATGACATCACCAATCTCTTCAGGTAACAAAGGCACATCTGCCGGCAGATGTAATTCCTCAGAAATTTGATCTTGAGAGGTATTGGCATCAGTAGAAACATCGTCAATATGGGCATCAGCACTGCCTTGCGTAACGCTATTCGAACTCGTCGCTTGGCCAACCGTCAAATAAGCCAATACCAGCGAGGTCACAAAAAATACGGTCGCCAGAATGGCAGTGGCACGTGTTAGAAATGAGCCTGAGCCTTGACTACCAAAAACAGTTTGTGATGCACCGCTACCAAACGCAGCGCCGGCATCAGCACCCTTCCCATGCTGCAACAAGACCAACGCAACAAGGGCAATCGCAACCATGACATGAATGAGCAATAAAATTGTTTGCATAACGTCTAATTAAATACCTAAAATACTCGTAGCTAAGCGTTGGCAGCGCGACAAATGGCTAAAAATGACTGCGCATCCAACGAAGCACCACCGATGAGACCACCATCAATATCCGTCTGCGAGAACAACTCTGCTGCATTACCCTCTTTGACACTGCCACCATAGAGTATTTGCAATGTCGCTGCGACATCCGCATTTTTTTCCGCAATACGTTGTCGAATAAACGCATGTACTGCTTGCGCTTGTTCAGGCGTTGCTGTCATGCCTGTACCAATTGCCCAAACAGGCTCGTAGGCAAGCACTGCACTACACAGACCTTCAACACCGTTTGGCAGTATGAGTATAGCATCGAGCTGACGTGCAATGACGCTTTCAGTCTGGTTTTTCTGGCGTTCTTCAAGCGATTCCCCCAGACAAAATATTGGGGTTAAGCCACATTCCAGTGCAACTGTAAATTTTCTGGCAAGCAATTCATCAGTCTCACCATATAGAGCGCGGCGCTCAGAATGACCAATGATGACATACTGACAACCAACATCTTTGAGCATATCGCCAGAAATTTCACCGGTATAAGCACCAGGCTGCTGATCACTAAAGTTTTGGGCACCTAAAGCGATACGGCTGTCACTTAGCATGCTTTGCATATCAGCCAAATAGACAAAACTCGGGCATACCACTACTTTCGTAGCAGTGGCTGCATCAATACCTTGTTTAAGGCTCGTGACCAGCTCACGTGCGCTAGCGCGTGACCCATTCATCTTCCAGTTACCCGCTACAAACGGCTGTCGCATTGAGATGCGCTCCATAGCTCAAAAATAGCCGTGCATCTTAGCGAGACGGCTGCAATAAAGCAATTTGTAATGGCAATCATGAGGGCCTTTGCACAAAGTAAGTGGCAAAAAAATACAGGATGCACGCTGAGCTAAGGCCTCAAGTAGCGCCAATATGCCCGTCTTGGCAAGCTTTCACCAACTGTAGGGTGAAGCGACGCAGAAACTGGATACAGGCATAAGATACAAGTTCATAGATGAATCAGAGGTGCCTTAAACATAGTCTAAAATAGTGTCAGCAATCTGCTTGGCAAGACGCCTAACCTGGGCTTCATCTACACCTTCTACCATGACGCGCACTACTGGCTCAGTGCCAGATGGCCGTAATAACACACGCCCCTTATCGCCCAATTCAGCCTTAGCAGCAGCCACCGCTTGACGTGTTGCCTCACATTGCACCACGCTGGCACCTGCTTTAACATTAATCATTACCTGAGGGTATTTGCTGATTTGCGAGGTAATATCGTTCAGACTGCACGACATGCCTGACAAGGCCGCCAGTACTTGCAGAGCAGCAATAATGCCGTCACCGGTCGAGGTTCTATCCAGGCAAATGATGTGCCCTGAGGTTTCACCACCAAGCACCAAACCGGATTTTTTCATATTTTCGAGAACGTGGCGATCACCCACCTGCGCACGCACTAGGCTAACATTGTGCTGCGCCAAGGCTTTTTCAAAACCAAGATTACTCATCAAGGTGCCAACGACGACTTTATCGCGGCCTAAGCCTTTACCACGCAAACGATGGCGTGCGATAACGTAGAGCAAATCATCGCCATCCAATATATTGCCTAAATGATCGACCATCATCACGCGGTCGCCATCACCATCAAAAGCAATACCTAAATCAGCGCCCTGTTCTAACACAGCAGCTCTTAGCTTTTGAGGATGCAAGGCACCACAAGCCTCGTTTATGTTGAACCCATCGGGGCTGACACCAATCTCGGCAACCTCCGCACCCAGCTCACGAAAAACACTACTCGCTACGTGATAGGTGGCACCGTTAGCACAATCAACAACGAGCCTGGTGCCTGCCAAATCGAGATTGCGTGGCACAGTACTTTTACAATATTCAATATAACGGCCCGCTGCATCTGTCACGCGCTGAGCCTTGCCGAGTTTCGACGATTCAACCGTGTCCAGCGATTTGGCTAACTCTGCTTCAATCGCAAGCTCGATCTCATCGTCCAGCTTGCTGCCATCGGCGGAAAAAAACTTAATACCATTATCGTAATAGGGGTTGTGTGAGGCACTGATAACAATGCCGGCCTGCGCATGGAGGGTATGTGTAAGATAAGCCACCGCTGGCGTTGGCATCGGCCCACTGAGCAATACATCGACACCCGCTGCCGACAACCCCGCTTGCAAGGCCGATTCAAACATATAGCCTGATATACGGGTGTCTTTACCGATAAGTATTTTACTTTTACCCACGTACCCTTCGCACAAGATGCGTCCAGCCGCCCAGCCAAGCTTTAAAACAAACTCGGGGGTTATCGGGTGCTCACCTACTTTGCCGCGAATACCATCGGTACCGAAATATTGTCGATCCATTTTAAATTACACCATTATTTTTTGTTCACACTAGGAGTTTCGATCAAATTTAGGATGAATTACGCATGGCTTGCACTACTTTCAGTACATCGCGTGTTGCTGCAACATCATGTGTGCGAACAATCGCCGCACCTTTATCGACTAATAGAGCCGTCATAGCTAAGCTGGCAAATAAACGTTCATCAATATCGGCATCAAGTATAGCGCCAAACATTGATTTGCGTGAAACACCCACTAAAATTGGCAAATCTAAGGCGTTAAGACGATCAAGGTTCTGCGCTAATTCAAGATTGTGTTGCAAGGTTTTGCCAAAGCCAAAACCTGGATCAATGATTAATCGCTCGCGAGCAATACTGGCATCTATACAGGCTGTTATTCTGTCTTGCAAAAATGCCATTACCTCGGTCACAACATCCACATAGTGCGGATTGCTTTGCATGGTTTGTGGTGAGCCCATTGCATGCATTAAGCAGACAGGCACATGACACTTGGCAACGACTTCAAGCGCACCGGGAGCCATCAAAGCCTGAACATCGTTAATCATTGAAGCGCCAGCACTTAACGCCGCTGCCATGACTTCAGGTTTGCTCGTATCAACGGATATGACAACATCTGAAAAAGAACGGTGAGCAGCACGAATGGCTTTAATTACTGGAACAACACGCTGAATTTCTTCGTCAGCGGAAACGGCAGTAGCGCCAGGCCGAGTTGACTCACCGCCAACATCGATAATCGTGGCGCCTTGCGCAACCATGAGGCTCACTTGAGCAAGCGCTGCATCGCAGCCAACAAAAAGCCCCCCGTCCGAAAAAGAATCGGGGGTCACATTGAGTATCCCCATTAACTGGGGTTTGGTCAGATCAAGCATTGCTACGCTGCTTGAGATATAGAGACCACCAAACAGATGCCTTTAATGTTGGCTGGCTGGCCCACCAATTGTCGAATCCGTTTTCGATTCATCTTCTTCCAGCTTATCTTCAACATCGTCAACAACCTTGCCTGATGAAGGAGGGTCAGTTTGATCCCAATCCTTGGGTGGACGTGGTGTTTTACCATTCATGATGTCACCCACCTGCGCATGATCCAGCGTTTCATAAGTCATTAGCGCATCTGCCATGAGGTGTAATTTATCTTCATTATCCTGTAGCATATTTTCTGCGCGTTTATAGTTGCGATCGATAATCACGCGCACTTCTTCGTCGATCAAGCGCGCCGTGTCGTCTGAAACTGTTTTGTGCTGCGAGACAGAATGACCAAGGAATACTTCGCCTTCTTCTTCGCTGTAAGTCAACGGACCAAGCTTTTCTGACAAGCCCCATTTGGTTACCATATTGCGGGCAATTTCAGTGGTACGCTGAATATCGTTAGACGCACCCGTGGTGACCGCCTCTGAGCCAAAAATAATTTCTTCCGCAATACGGCCACCAAACATGGTTGAAATTTGGCTTTCCAAGCGCTCACGGCTATAACTATAGCGATCTTCCTCAGGCAGGAACATGGTGACACCTAAAGCACGACCACGCGGAATAATCGTGACTTTATGAATTGGGTCATGTGAGGGGACTAACCAACCGACAATGGCATGACCGGATTCATGATACGCAGTAAGCTTTTTCTCATCTTCGCTCATCACCATGGAACGGCGTTCTGCGCCCATCATAATTTTGTCTTTGGCTTTCTCAAAGTGCTCCATTTCCACTTCACGCATATTCGCGCGTGCTGCAAACAAAGCAGCTTCATTAATCAGGTTAGCCAAATCAGCACCGGAGAAACCCGGTGTCCCGCGCGCAATGATGCTGGGTTTTACATTGTCGCTAAGCGGCACTTTACGCATATGCACTTTAAGAATTTGCTCGCGGCCACGGACATCAGGTAAAGGCACAACCACCTGTCGATCAAAACGGCCAGGACGTAGCAAAGCCGGATCAAGCACATCAGGGCGGTTGGTAGCAGCGATAACAATCACACCGTCATTGCCCTCAAAACCATCCATTTCCACCAGCAATTGGTTCAGTGTCTGTTCGCGCTCGTCGTGACCGCCACCAAGGCCAGCGCCACGCTTACGGCCTACTGCATCAATTTCATCTATAAAGATGATGCAAGGCGCTTGTTTTTTGGCCTGCTCAAACATGTCACGCACGCGTGACGCGCCCACACCGACAAACATTTCGACAAAATCAGAACCTGAAATACTAAAGAATGGCACCTTGGCTTCACCAGCAATGGCCTTGGCTAATAGGGTTTTACCCGTACCTGGTGAACCCACCATTAAAACGCCGCGTGGAATTTTACCGCCCAGTTTTTGGAATTTTTCAGGCTCTTGCAGAAACTCTACCAACTCACCGACTTCTTCTTTGGCTTCGTCAACACCGGCAACATCATTAAATGTCACCTTGATTTGATCTTCACCGAGCAAACGTGCCTTACTGCGACCAAACGACATGGCACCACGACCACCGCCACCGCCTTGCATCTGGCGCATGAAGAAAATCCACACACCAATTAGCAACAACATCGGGAACCAGGAAATCAGCATTTGCATCAACAAACCTTGACGCTCAGGTGGCACGGCGCTGATTTGTACACCGTTGTTGACAAGCTCATCAACCAGTTTGGGATCGTCCGGAGTATAAGTCATGAACTTATCGCCGCCGTCACGCTTACCTTGTATGGTGCGACCTTGAATAGTCACCTCAGTAATGCCGCCCTTACGCACATCACTGAGAAATTCAGAATACGTTAGTTGTTGTACCGGCACCTGTGGCGGCCCGAAGTTATTAAAGACAGACATCAATACGACTGCGATGACCACCCAAAGAATAATGTTTTTTGCCATATCGCTCAAAGTTAGTACCCTATTTCATCTGTGTAATTACTAGTGTATGCAAACCTTACATCGTTTGCACCGTTTACATGGGAGTTTTCTGCCCATAACATCAAAATTAACTAAAACTATCGATATTCGTACTTATGTAGACCGTAATTCAACCGCTAGTTCCTCGGTATCCCTTGGCCACTAAATACACTTCTCTAGACTGCGAACGCGATGCCCGAGGTTTACGCGCCTTCACGTGAGTAAAACTTGCTCTTGCCTCACGCATATATTCATCAAACCCTTCACCCTGGAACAACTTAGTAGCAAAGTTACCCTTCTTACAAAGCACCTGCCGTGCCAAGTCAAGAGCCAGCTCCGCCAAATACATCGATTTTGGCTGATCTACCGAGCTTACCCCACTGATATTGGGGGCCATATCAGAAAGAACAAGCCCTACTTCACGCCCATCAATAGCCTTAATTAACTGCGTAAACACCGCATTTTCGGTGAAATCACCCTGAATAATCTCAACATCGGCCACGCTATCCATCGGCAAAATATCGAGCGCAATGATATCGCTCTTATGCTGACACCATTTTGCCGCTAATTGCGACCAACTGCCAGGGGCAGCGCCCAAATCCACAATCAATTTACCCTGAATGTGAATACGGTCACGCTCATTAATTTCTGCTAATTTATAGACGGCACGTGAGCGATAACCCTCAGCCTTGGCACGTTTAACGTACTCATCTTTTTCCTGACGTTGCAACCAACGTGTCTTACTGGCGCGGCTAGACATAGCGTTGACACCTTATTTCTGGCATAATACACGGCTCGACATTAAAGGTTTTTTGATTCATTAAGGCCTTGCCTACTCTAATGTCTGTTTTAGCACCTTACGCACACGCAAAATTATCCACCCCGCCGCCAGCAAGCTATAGCCAACGAGCATGATAAAAGCTTCAATACGGTGAGGAAAGAGCCGCTCGAGTATAAGCCAAAGTATTAGCCCAATGACGAGCATCAGGGCTAGCTCGAGCTTAACCCCATTGAATGGGCTCGCCGAAACCGCAAAGTGCTTTTTAGCCCTTATTGGGTCATGCTTGTTTGGAGTATTCATATCTAATGCTTACTGGGAAAGAGCGTCGCTATCTTAACGCTTTGGCGCATAATTTAAAGCCTGTTGTCACCTTGGGTAATGCTGGCCTCACTGATAATGTGATCAATGAAATTGATATTGCATTAAATACCCACGAGCTAATCAAAGTAAAAATCAATCATGGTGACCGCGATACACGTAAACATCTGGATACTGAGATCGCTAAGCGCGTGCAATGCGCTTCAGTAAAAAATATTGGCCGTATCTTCATCTATTATCGAGCAGCCAAAAAACCAAAGATTAAACTGCCTGCCACGTAGGTCGTGGCAACATTTGTATTCTACCCCCTACTCACATACTACTTTACATCAAGGCAAAGCCATGACATCCCAGCCAAAAGACACTGTCCAATTTAGCGATCTCGGTTTGAGTGAAAATGTACTCGAATCATTGCAGGTCATTGGCTATGAAACGCCCTCGCCTATTCAAGCGGCTATTATTCCACACCTGCTTAATCATCGTGATGTCATTGGTCAAGCACAAACAGGAACAGGCAAAACGGCTGCGTTCGCCCTACCACTGCTATCGCAAATCGATGTGCGGCGCAAAGAGACCCAAGTGTTGGTATTGACGCCAACACGTGAACTAGCCATTCAGGTTGCCGAAGCCTTCCAAGGCTATGCCAGCCATATTAAAGGTTTCCATGTCGCACCTATCTACGGTGGCCAAGACTACGGCGTACAAATTCGTGCGCTAAAACGCGGCTTGCATGTTGTTGTTGGCACCCCTGGTCGCGTCACCGACCATATGCGTCGCGGTACTTTGAAATTAGGCGGACTAAAAGCTCTGGTGCTTGATGAAGCCGATGAGATGCTACGTATGGGCTTTGTTGAGGAAGTCGAATGGGTACTGGAACAAACACCGGACAACCGTCAGATTTGTTTATTTTCCGCCACCATGCCGAAAGTCATTCGCCGGATTGCGCAAAAATATTTGAACAAGCCTGAAGAAGTCACCATCAAGGTTAAAACCACGACAGCAGAAAATATTCGTCAACGCTATTGGCTGGTCAGCGGTTCACATAAACTCGATGCCCTTACCCGCATTCTCGAAGCAGAAACATTTGATGGCGTCATTATTTTTGTTCGCACTAAAACAGCCACTGTCGAACTTGCTGACAAACTGCGTGCACGTGGCTATGCCGCCGCAGAACTCAATGGCGACATCATACAAAAACAACGCGAACGCACCGTGAATCAACTTAAAAAAGGCGCGCTCGATATCGTTGTCGCCACCGACGTCGCTGCACGTGGTCTCGATGTTCAACGTGTTTCACACGTTATCAATTACGATATTCCGTATGACGCCGAAGCCTATGTTCATCGTGTTGGCCGCACGGGTCGCGCAGGTCGTTCCGGTGACGCGATTTTATTTGTTGCCCCGCGTGAGCGTCGCATGTTGAATACCATTGAGCGCGCAACAAAACAAAAAATGGAAATGATGCAACTGCCTTCTACCGAAGTCATTAATAATAAACGCATCGCCACCTTTAAACAGCGTATTACCGACACACTTGCCAACAACGATGAACTTGGTTTCTACCAGCAAGTGTTAGAGCAATATCAACATGAACATAACATCCCTGCTATTGAAATAGCGGCAGCCTTAGCAAAAATATCACAAGGCGATACGGCTTTATTGCTTAAGAAAGAATCTGTACGGCCATCACGGCATCGTGAACACGACCGTGAAAATGAAAGGGATCACGGCTCCAGAGGAAAAAGAGTGCGTGACGGCGATAGAAGCCGAGATAGAGATAGAGGCAGGGATAGCAACAGTGAACGCAAACCAAAAAGAAAGCCTCATACTACAGCAACAGACATGGAATCATTTCGCATTGAAGTGGGACACGAGCATAATGTCAAACCATCCAATGTCATTGGCGCGATTGCTAACGAAGCAGGAATAGACAGTAAATTTATTGGCCGACTGCAAATTTTTGATGAGCACAGCATCATCGATCTACCCAATGACATGCCAAAAGAGATCTATACGGACCTTAAAAAAGCATGGGTCTGTGGTCAACAATTAAAAATTAAACGCGTTAATGAAAAGAATGATTCATCCAAGCGCCGCAAACCAAAACGTAACACGCCAGTTAAAGAAAAACGTAAAAATAAAAAGCCTACAGAGGAAAAAACGAGCTGAAGGATATTCTCAATTACTCGGGTGAACATGATTCTGGGGTATTTTTTTGGATGATATTACTGGCTACACCTACGACCTTATTGCTCGCCGCGCCAAGCTCCAGTGTACAAACCCTTATTTAGTTGCCTTTAGTTAGAGTACAGTGAACTGATTTAGAATCCGCTAGAGATTTTCTCCAATCACTGCTTAGGCATAAATCGACGCGAGAGATAAATACCAACCAATAAAATAACAACACCGCTAATTGTCAACTTTATGTTGATGGGCTCATCCATAAAAAAATCAACAATGCCCCGTATAATCAGTGCGCAACCAATAAAATTGATCAAGATCAATGTTTTATTATATTTTTCTATATGTAACATTAAATCTTATTAGTCACTGTCTAGAGAGTTGCGTCGCAAACCAAAGATGATGAGAACCAAGCCAAGGAGGCTAAGAATAAGATAAAGGATGGCCGACAAACCGTGTAACTTACCAAATTGGGCTTTGTATTCGACAGCATCAATAACTTCTTTTTGTAGTTTTAATTCAGCGATCATTGGATGAACACTGAATAAACTAACTAATATTAGAAGCAGCATGGCGACTATTAACCACCAACGCCATGATTTTAATGCGGCGCTTAAACCACTTAGCGTGCCACTGATTAACAATATCACGCCACATATTAAACCGATAATGAGAATCGCTCGTAGTATCTCACCAGCGATAGTACCGGCCAATTGTCGGTCAGCCTCAAGCACATTAAATAAGGCAGGTGTCGCGATATAGCCAATGGCCCAGGTGCCGCCCACCCAAAGTGTTAATAAAATACGTTCGCCTAAATTGAGCTTAGACAGGCTAAAATTAGAAGACATACTTAATCATCGTAGCTGACAGAATTAATTTCGTATTCAATCTCACCGGCAGGGGCATTAACGGTGGCGATATCACCTACCTCTTTACCAATAAGTGCGCGTGCTACGGGCGAATTGATCGAGAGCAAGCCTTTACTGATATCCGCTTCCAAGTCACCCACGATCTGATAAAGCACTTTTTCACCATTGGCTTCATTAATTAAAACAACTTTGGCGCCAAACACAACTTTATCACCTGGATCAAGCGTAGCTATATCAATAATCTGGGCATGGCTAAGACGCCCGTCAATTTCTTGAATGCGCCCTTCTAGAAAACCTTGTTGCTCTTTTGCCGCATGGTATTCGGCATTTTCTTTCAAATCACCATGTTCACGTGCGGTCGCTATCGATTCAATAACACGTGGGCGATCAACGGTTTTCAGCTGATGCAGCTCTGCACGCAGGCGTTCTGCGCCTTTTAAAGTGACCGGTTCTTTTTGCATTAATTTAGTTCCTCATGCAATGCCTGTAAGGCAATGACATCATAATTATTGCCTTTGGCCATTGCCATACAGCTGGCACGTGCGCCAGCAATTGTCGTAGTATAAGGGATGTTGTGCTGTAAGGCTTCACGCCGAATAGAATAGGAATCGGCGATGGCTTGTTTTCCTTCAGTGGTATTAACGATAAAGGAAATTTCTTCATTTTTTATTCTGTCAACCACGTGGGGCCTTCCTTCTGTTACTTTTAATACGCTCTCAACTGTTAAACCAACTTGCTCAAGCGCTTTAGCGGTGCCACTGGTAGCAACCAATTCAAAGCCTAACATAGAAAGATCGCGGCCAATCTCTACAGCATGCTGTTTATCAGCGTCTCTGACACTGATAAAGGCACGACCACCACAGGTTAGAAAATTTCCTGCGGCCATTTGTGCCTTAGCAAAAGCTTCAGCGAAGCTGCGGCCAACACCCATAACTTCACCGGTTGATTTCATCTCTGGCCCCAGCAAAGGGTCAACACCGAGAAATTTAGCGAAAGGAAATACGGCTTCTTTCACTGCATGATACGGTGCATCGATGTCTTTATCAGCATCTTGTTGTGCCAAGGTCTTGCCCACCATACACAAGGCTCCAACCTTGGCCAATGAATAGCCGATGACTTTAGACACAAACGGCGCTGTACGCGATGCACGCGGGTTAACTTCAATTAAATAAACTTTATCACCTTTGACGGCAAACTGTGCGTTCATTAAACCAATAACGCCTAATGCATGTGCTAATTGACGCATCTGACGTTTGATTTCGCTTTGTATATCATCGCTTAGACTATAGGGCGGTAAAGAACAGGCTGAATCACCTGAGTGAACACCCGCCTGTTCAATATGTTGCATGATGCCACCAATCGTGACATGACTACCATCGCACACAGCATCAACATCTACCTCGATTGCATCATCGAGGAAACGATCCAACAAAACAGGCGAATCGTTTGAAACCTTAACGGCTTCGCGCATATAACGTGCAAGATCACTGATATCATGCACAATCTCCATCGCTCTACCACCTAACACATAGGATGGCCGTACCACTAACGGAAATCCGATACCCTCGGCCAGTTCCAATGCTTGCTTTTCATTACTTGCCGTGGCATTGGCGGGTTGCAATAAACCAAGCTCATTGACAATATGCTGGAAATGTTCACGATCTTCCGCTTTGTCGATAGCATCGGCTGAGGTGCCAATAATTGGCACACCAGCATTAGTCAGTGCACGTGCCAGATTCAATGGTGTTTGACCACCGTACTGAACAATAACGCCCTTGGGCTTTTCGACACGAATCACTGCCAGCACATCTTCTAAGGTCAGTGGCTCAAAGTATAATCTATCAGACGTGTCATAGTCTGTCGAAACGGTTTCAGGATTACAGTTCACCATAATGGTTTCATAGCCTTCTTCACGCAATGCCAAAGCAGCATGAACACAGCAATAATCAAATTCGATACCTTGACCAATACGGTTGGGACCACCACCGAGGATCATAATTTTGTCTTTATCACTGGGTGCTGCTTCACATTCATCTTCATAGCATGAGTAAAGATAGGCCGTGGTTGTGGCAAACTCTGCGGCACAAGAATCGACACGTTTAAATACAGGATGTACGCTTAACTTATCGCGTAATGCACGGACTTCGCTTTCTTTACAAGCAAGCAAGCTTGAAAGTCGCTTATCAGAAAATCCTTTGCGCTTAAATTTACGTAATAAGTTAGCATCAATACCCAGTAAGTTTTTTCCTACTATCACCTGTTCAACCGCAATCAAGTCGGCAATTTGCGCCAAAAACCAGGGATCAATATGAGTGATCTCGTGCAACTCTTGTATAGAGAAACCAGCACGCAAGGCATCGCCAAGAACCCATAAACGCATCGGCCGCGGCAAGCGCAAATAATTACGAATTTGATCAGCCACGTCTGCTTGTGAATGATCATATTGTTCATCGAAACCATTGACGCCAATCTCCAGGCCACGCATGGCTTTTTGTAATGATTCTTGAAAGGTGCGCCCCATGGCCATGACTTCACCGACAGATTTCATCTGCGTGCTCAGCGTGTCGTCGGCCTGTGGAAATTTCTCAAAGGTGAAGCGGGGGATTT
>CAYURS010000008.1:0-12984 GCA_964447165.1 uncultured Thiotrichales bacterium | reverse complement strand
TTGATTATATTGGTGTGTTAGCAATGGAGTGTTTTCGCGTTGGTGATCAACTTATGATTAATGAGGTGGCGCCACGAGTGCATAACAGTGGCCACTGGACAATGACAGGCGCGAGCATCAGTCAGTTTGAGTTACATGTTAGCGCTGTTATGGGCTTACCGATTTTACAACCTAAGGTTAATGATGTATCGGTGATGATTAACCTTTTGGGTTTAGAGTGGGATCCACGTTGGACATCAGTACCTAATGCAACGGTCTATTGGTATGACAAAGAGGTGTTGCCGGGCAGGAAGCTTGGACATATCAATTTGAATGTTGCTAATGCCGCTCAGCTTGATGATTCTTTAGTTGTACTCAAAGGCTTGTTAAGCGAACGGTACAATGAAATGTTTGATTGGCTAAGGCAGTACACACTGACTTAAATTGAGGTGCTGCTGATGCCTGCTTAGGCAGGCCAAAGGTTTCTTAAGGGTCGGTTTGGCACTGCTGACATATTCCATGTAGTTCTAAGTTACGATCATTAAGAGAAAACCCATATTGCTTAGCACTTTCTTGCATGGCACTAAGTTGTTCGGATTTTAGTGTGGTTTCTGCGACGGAGCCACAGGTGTCGCATAATAAAAATTGGCTAGGTTGATGCGCATGCGAACACTGAATATGATCGCAGGCGATATACGTATTATTGGCTTCGATACGGTGAATAAGATTGGCATCGATAAAAAATTCCAACGCGCGGTAAATAGTAGGAGGCTGTGCGTTAGGTAAATGATCTTTTTTCAATAAATCTAATAATTGGTATGCGGTCGTTGGGGTGTTGACAGATAAGATCACGGACAGAATCTGCCGTCGCTGCTGTGTTAGACGCTTGCCTTGATGTTGACAATGATTTTCTGCGGCTTGTAATGCACTGTCAATTTCGATTTTGCTGCGCATATAATTTAAAAGTTTGTTCTGTTTAGGAGCTTTTGTCTATTCATTAACTCGATTCTTATAGAATAAACCAGGGGCATTGCTTAATATTTTTTAAGTGGTGAGACAGACCTTGGTCTGGCCATTCAATATAGTGCTAATACTAGCATGAGTCTTGTTCTTGAACGAGAACAACACTGATAGAAACGTGTTTGTATGATTGGGTAGAGGGTTTAGTAATGCTTCCGCCCCTGGCCTCAAAAGAGGCCAGGGAGGTCGCCGCTTGGACTTACGAGAATGATCCTTATACTGCCGCCTGTTTTCTGCTTTCATGGTGACTAGCAGTCAGGCTGTGGTCGTATTCATAACCTTATTATTCAACATGCTAGTGATGGCGCCACCTATGAGCGCTACCAGTTACAATTTAAGCGCAAAGGAGAGAGGGTGTCAGTGACTTAATCACATAGTATCTTCTTCGGCGACGGCTTCGCCGGCATAATGTTTGTTAGCCAATAAAGACAAGGTGGTGAGCTCGCACACATCACCAGGGTGCAGATGATAGAGAACGATGCTGTGGCCATTGCTGGGATTTTTTTGTACGCGTATTGAGCCTTTGAGAAAAAAGAAATACCAGTGACATTCGTCGTTATCATGAAAGATAACATCACCTGCTTTTGCAGTAGTGGTATGTGTTTGGTCTAACACATTGATCCAGGCGTCGTCTTGGATTTTTTAATAAAGGATAAAATTGAAACTAAATATCTTTGGTTTCTCCTTTCACATTAATGGCCTGTTTGTTCTGAAAACTGTTGACCTAACTTGTAGCGATCTAGATAAGCTTGGCGCGCTATACTTATGTCTTTAAGAAAATAAGGTAATTCACTCAATAATAATGCCTGCGGGCCATCAACCAGTGCCTTTTCAGGTGCAGGGTGAAAATCGGCTAATACCATGTTGGCGCCCGCAACAATACCTTGAGCGGTGACATGAAAAATATCAAGAACATTATCAGCGCCGGCTATGCGAGTGCCGACAGAGTGTGAGCAATCGATGCAGACGGGCATGCGTGTTAAACGTTTTACTACAGGAACATGGGCAAAATCGACAAAATTTCGATGTGGGTCGCCAAGGTGTGTTTTCATTCCTCGCAAGCAAAAGACAATGCGACTATTGCCTTCGCTGGCTAGATACTCTGCGGCATTGAGTGATTCTTCTAAGGTGATACCAAAACCACGTTTTAGTAATACAGGATATTCGTTTTGCCGGCCAACACTTTTTAGTAGCTCAAAGTTTTGCGTATTGCGCGTACCGATTTGTAGTATCACGCCAGTTGGGTTGCCGGTTTGTTTTAATGCCTGATGAATCTCTTCAACATGTGATTCATGAGTGATTTCCATAGCAATTACTTTAATGCCGTATTTTCCAGCAAGTTCAAAAACGTAAGGTAGGCAGCTTGCGCCATGACCTTGGAAGGCGTAAGGGCTGGTGCGAGGTTTGTAGGCACCCATACGTGTACAGGTTTGGCCATTTTCCTGCAGTGCACGCATCATGGTTTCGACATGCTCTGGTGTATCGACAGCGCACAGCCCAGCAAAGACATTCAGTGTATCTTGGCCGAAGGTGATGCCGTTATATGTAAAGTTGGCGCTGCGTAGATCATCAGTATGGCGACCTAATACGCGATATTCAGCAGAAATGCGGATTGCACGCTCGACACCTGGTAATTCGGCAATGATGTCGAGTGGCAGTGGTTTGGTATCGCCGATTAAATAAATCTCGGTGAGTGATTGTTGTTGGCCTTTAACTTCATGGGTGCGAACCTGAACGCCAGAATAGCTATTGAGATGATCGACAATGGCACGATAGCGCTTATCGTCCTGACTAAGGTTGGGCTCGAGAATAACAATCATGTGTCTTTATCTTCTCGTTGTGTGTGCCTGATATTGTGGCACAACTGGGATGATAAAGGGTATCGCCTTTTGTGATGTTAGCGTGCTCACGTATTCGCATGCGTCATTGAGTATTTGCACCCCAAGGGCACGTAGAGGCGATTATTGTGTCTTGCTTCGCGTTATGAGGCCACTAACATGGCACGCTTGGTAGTGCAGGTATTGAATGGGCTTGCTAATACCCTTGCAAATGCTGAAAAGTGAAAGCTGCTTAGTGAAAGATATTTTTTGCTAACGGGTGATGACGCTATGGATTACATGTCGATGCTCGAAGTAGACGGTAAAACCGTTGTACTGCCAGCGGGTGATTGGAGGACTACCGATACTGGGTAGCGTCGATTGGGCGTGGCCAAATTTATTTTCGACTTGCTCCATAGTTATGCCGGTATTAGGCACGGCGATATCGGCCCGTTGACGGTAGACTCCTTCGTCGGCCAATGCGGTGTTAGCGCTTATGGCGAGCCAGACAACACTAAGAAGAACAATGATACTCATTGGTGATTTACAGTGAATCATGGCAGGTCCTGTTTGGTTTATTCATCATAGTCTGTATTAGCGGTCATTTTTTAGTGATTTTGAGCTAGGGAACTTCTGATTTATTCATGAACTCGACTCTTATGTCTGAAATATTCAGCTTCTACGTCGCTTAAAGCGCCTACTGTTGGTGCAAATCTTGATACCCCAAGAATACTTCCTCAGGAATACTGCTGCATTCCCTCAGGGCGCAATAGCTCCACTATTGTCTGCGGTTTGCGCCTTGAATCTGAATATTTCAGCCACAATCTATTTCGTCCAGAATAAATCAGAGGCTCTCTGGAATATGACGACTATCCCGCAATTTAGTGTATCGCTTTGGCGTGTCAGCTTTTTTTAGGAGCTTGGTTGTGGCCAGGCGTGCCTGAGATAATTTAGAGGAAGACGTATCATTTGTGTAAATTTGAGTCCGGTTTCGGCCTTGGCGTTTGGCTTGATAGAGCGCGGCATCTGCTTTGGCAAAGAGGCTGTCGCTATCGTCAAAGCGTTCGAAACTGGCAACACCTAAGCTAGCACTAATATGGATGTCGCCACTGTCATGCGGAATAAGTTTCGCTGTGATAGTTTCACGTACACGTTCCGCAAGTAAATATGCACCATGGCTTTCTGTGCTGCTTAAGATGACAACAAATTCGTCACCACCATAGCGGAACACGATATCGCAACGTCGAACGGCGCTTTGTAGCGCATTGGCGATTTCGACAATAACCTTGTCGCCTGTTAAATGCCCATAGTTATCGTTAATTTTCTTGAAGTAGTCAATATCTAGAGCAATTAGGGACAGGTCTGATCTATTACGTTTAGCTAGCTCAGTTTCACGCACTAAGGTTGCTTCCATGGCACGTCGATTATTGAGATTAGTCAGTGGGTCTCTTAACGCGGCAGCCAAGGCCTCTTGATATAATAAGGCATTATGCAAGGGATTGATCAAGGTGCAAAGGAGGTTTTCAAGTAGCAAAACTTCGGTTTTGGTGAAGCGTTTGCGCCGAGATAGAGTAATTTCTCCTAGTGTTTTGCCATGTAGAGTGAGTTGATAGTGACAACGATGACGACCGAGAATGCCGTGGGCAAGTTGTAGACTGCTGTCATCGTGACAGTATTCCAATGCACTGGTACCAAATAGATCGATTAATCCATCATAAAACGCTTGTATCACTAAATGAATATCAAGGCTGGTTTGTAGTGCACCTGATATCCGGAAAAGTGCGGCAAGAGACTTATCCTCAGTCTTGCTTGATTGGCCGGTACGCTGGTAAAAAAATGTCTGGTCATCTGTAACCTGCTGTATGGCAGCGTGTCCTTGGTGTATATTGCCTATTGAATGTTGTAATGGCATGAGTTTCCTTGACTCCAAAAGTATCACACGAAATGTTATGCGAAACCCATGCCATATTTTCTCGCAGATATTGTATGTGTCTGTGTAGGCGTATCGCTAAGTATATGGATTCACGTATCATTTTATTTCGCCAATAAATTGACGCAGCTTAGGTTCATATACATTTTGTTATTTTAGTAAGCTAGCACGCTGTCTGGGCAATCATTACGAGTTTAGCGTCCTTGTAGTATTTTGTATGCGGCTTGTAATCTAAAGATAGCGTTGCTGTGAATATTTAAGCTAACACAAGCTGTGACAATGATTACCTAAATCAACGTTAAGCCACGCACTGGATAGGGTGTATGTGGTGACATTATATGTATTGGAGCCCTTAAATGCTGATGGTGACGGAACACGTAGTTAAGAATGTTAATGACCTCGCTCAGGTTATTGGCAACAAGCCGTCTCATCAGACCGCCTACCTTGGCGAGGTGTTAGTCAAATTGGGCCATATTTCTGAAAAACAGCTTGCAACGGCGCTGGCGCAACAAGTTAAGGAACATGGCAAGCATATTGGCCGTATTTTGGTTGAAATGGGCATGGTGACGCCTGAACAGATCAATGCTGCTTTAGCGCATAAGTTTGGTATTCCTCTGGTCAAGCTTGAGGGTTACGAGGTGCCATCCGATACTCGGCTCAATATGCCCACGGACCTTGCCATGCAGTACAACATCTTGCCGCTCGGGTTCATTGATGACAAGTTGATCGTTGCGATGGAGAACCCGCTCGACCAGCAGGGCATTGATGCTCTGCGTTTTAGTATCAACAAGCGTGTCGAGACGGTGATGGTGTCACCGGAAGATATGGCGTCGGCTCTAAGTAAATTCTACAGTGAACACGAAGAGGTCGAGGCTATTGAAGAAATGGCGCTGGATCCGGTTGAAGATACTACGGCTAATGAGGCCATTCATGTCATAGAGCAGCAAGCCAAGAAAAAACCGATTGTACGTTTGCTTAATGCCATTGTATTACAGGCGGTGACGCGCGGTGCATCGGATATTAATATTCGCCCCGGGCGAGATCGCGTCAATGTTTATTATCGTATCGATGGCAAGATGCAGTTTTCGCGCGCCTTGAATCCGTCTTTGTTGCCAGCATTGGTGAGCCGTATAAAAATCATTGGTCAAATGAACATTGCCGAGCGGCGTTTATCGCAAGATGGTCATGCGCGTTTAGTGCGTGGGAAGAAAGTTATTGATTTGCGCATCTCAATTATTCCTACTGTGCGCGGTGAGAGTGTGGTGATTCGCATCCTGGATAAAGATGTTGGTCTTAAGTCTTTAGCTAAGCTGGGTCTGCAGGCGAGTGAACTGGCTGCTGTACGAGTCATGTTGCATCGTCCGCATGGTTTGTTTCTGGTGACTGGCCCGACGGGTTCGGGTAAATCGACCACCATGTATGCTTTGCTGAGTGAGGTACAACAACGTAACCCGCATATTCTTACTGTCGAAGACCCGGTTGAATATGACATTGATGGCATTGAACAAGTGCAAGTTGCTAACGTGAAGGGCAACACATTTGCTACTGTTTTGCGTCATTTTTTACGACATGACCCAGATGTCATCATGGTCGGTGAGATACGTGATGCTGAAACGGCAGAGATAGCGACCAAGGCATCGTTGACAGGACATTTGGTGTTTAGCACTTTGCATACTAATGATGCACCGAGTGCGGCGACGCGACTGATCGATATGGGTGTAGAGCCTTATCTATTAGGGTCAACCTTGTTGGGTGTTATGGCGCAACGTTTAATACGTGTTAATTGCCCAAAATGTTTGGTAGAGGAAGAGATTGACCCTGCCATTAGGCGGCTAATGAAATTACCGCCTGATGAAAAATTCTATCATGGTGAGGGTTGCTCTGCTTGTGGTTATAGTGGCTTTAAAGGGCGCACAACGGTATGTGAATTAATGGTGGTGACACCTGAAATAGCAGCCCTAATTAGTGAAAGCCGACCTTATAAAGAAATTTGTAAGGTAGCGCTAAAGCAGGGCATGCGTTGTTTAGGTGATAATGTGATTAAGCTGGCGCGTATGAAGCGTACCTCTATTGCGGAAGCCATGACGATTCGAGCGGAGTCTTAAGGGTCCGCTTAATGGCTTGTGTTGTCTGGGGTTTTACGCTCCATATTTTGTAAAATTTCTTGGGCGCATGTCACACCGCTACGTACTGCTCCCTCTAGCGTGGACGGATATCCTGTATCAATGTGATCACCGGCTAGCCATAGATTAGGCATAGCTGTTTTATTTTTTGGGCGATACTCATTAACCCCGGCTTCACAGAGAAACGTTGCCTGTTTTTCACGCACTACTGACACGTGCAGTGGCTCAGGCCAATGCGGAAATAGCGTATTGATTTCGGCAATGGCTTTTTTTGCCAGCGCCTCTTTACTTAATTTCATATGTGGGCCAGTCCCGCTGATGATGCCGGCAATGAAGCCAGCTTGTTGGCTAGTGTCGCGATCTATCAACCATTCCAGTAGGCCGCCACTAATGCCCAACATAGTTTGGCCTAGACTGACATGCTTTGGGTAGCGTAGATAAATGGTGGTAATCGGTGAAGTTTTAAATCGTTCGAGCTGTTTGTGCAAAGATGTCAGCGCGGAAATATTTTCTATTAAACGAAGACATTGTTTCGGTGGTATGGCCAAGACAATATGCCGCGCCTTAATAGAGCGTTCGTTTGTCTGGATGACAAAGGCAGTCTTTGTTATTGGCTCAATAGCCTTTACACGCTCGCCGGTTATCAATGTGGCGCCATTTTTTTTCAGATAATTCTGGGCAGGTTGAGGAAATAACAGGCCAATATTATGCCGTGCAAACAGGCAATCAGAATAGTCTTGTTTTAGTGTGAAACTGTCTTTTAGCACCCGTAGGAATACCTCACTTGAGGCAATATCAATAGGTGTATTAAGCATGGCAAGACAAAGCGGTTGCCAGAATTGTTGAGTGACTTTTTCGCTCTGACCATTCTGTGCCAACCATGCCGATAAGTTTTGATCTCGGTCAATAGAGAAATCGCAGCGATTCAAAACAAAGCACAGTTGCAGAATTGCCGCCTTTTCCCTGATGCTAAAGCCTTTGGCGCTGAGTAGGCCTAATAGGAAATTCAGCGGCGCTGCAATGCGTGGCAGCGATAAATGGAAACCAGCAAGCTTATGAGTGCGGCTATGTAAACGCATTGCTTGACGATCAAACAAATCAGATTCTTGTTGCCCCATTAATTTTAGTAGCCGTAGTGTTTCACTGTAAGCACCAATCAATAAGTGTTGGCCATTATCGATGTCCATATTATTGATGGTAATGGTGCGGCCACGACCACCTAATTGTTGATTGCTCTCGATCAGCGTAACCGCTATTTTATGATGGCTTAATTCAATGGCTGTGCTGAGCCCGGCCCAGCCACCGCCGACAATGACGACAGGTGCCAATATACTCATGGCGTACTCATTAGCTATTTTTCAAAAGGCGTTGCCTTTTTTTCTCTGTTTTATTTTCTTTGCGCGCCGTTTGCCAGGCAATCCAGAGCTTTCTTGATGGTGTCAGTGAAGTGCGGTGATTGAGTACACGAAAGCCATCATTTTCGATTTTACGCAATGTTGTTGCATAAATAGCAGACATGATCAGGCCGCAGCGTTGTGTGTAACGATCTTCATCAGGCAAGGCGTTATAGGCTTTGTCATAATAATCAGCAGCACGCTTTGCCTGCGCTTTGAATAAAGCCTGCATATTATCGGTGTAGTTGTGCGCCAGAATATCCTCGGTCAAGACACCATGTTGTTCGATCTCATCAAGCGGGATATAAAGCCTGCCGCGATCAGCATCCTCGCGTACATCACGTAATATATTGGTTAGTTGAAAGGCAAAACCTAAGTCGCGCGCGTAATCAAGCGTCTTGCGGTTTTGATAGCCAAATATTTCGGCAGATAGCAGACCAACTACTCCGGCAACACGATGACAATACAGACCAAGCTCTTTAAAGCTGGGATAGGCATCGTAATCGAGGTCCATTTCCATGCCATCAATGATTTCCTGAAAATATTCTTCGGCGAGATCAAAGTGTTGTAATGTGTTTAGCAGTGCCTTGCTGACGGGGTGGCGTGGCTGTTTGTTGAAAAGTTGCGATATTTCTTCGCGCCACCATTGTAATTTAGTGCGAGCGATACTTTCTTCAGTGCATTCGTCAACAATGTCATCGACTTCGCGACAAAATGCATAGAGCGCGGTCATTGCCTGCTTTTGCATGGGGTTGAGAAACAAAAAGCTGTAAGAGAAGCTTGAGCCGCTAGCAGCCGTTTTTTCCTGGCAGTATTTATCAGGATCCATAAAGTGATTTGGTTTGTATCGTATTAACAGGCTCTAGCTTACGTGAAGACAGCACGGCTTGCTATCACTAGCCAATCACGTGAGTGTAATCGGGGTTGGCTGAAAATGTCGCTGCGTTTACGTAGCGCTTTGATCACTTGCAGACCAGCAGATACAGTGAGCCTGATTTCAAGGCCTAAACGGCCGGGCAGTGCTCGGCCTAGAGGTTTGCCTACAATCAACATGCTATGGGCTCTATCGATTTGGTGATTAACCAGTTGTATTAATTGTTGAGAATTTTGGCCTTGGGCAATGTCTGATTCGCTGACCGAAAAATCTCGCAGCTCATCCAGTGGGATATAAAGGCGTTGTTTGTCTTGATAATCAATATTGATATCCTGTAAAAAATTGATCAATTGCAAAGCGCTACAAATGGCATCGGAATAGAGCAGGTTTTGGCTGCTGGCGTGACCACTTAATTGCAGTATCATGCGACCCACCGGGTTGGCCGAATAGCGACAATATTGCAGCAGCTGTGTTGCTGTTTGATAACGTTTGGTGGTCACATCAGAGCGAAATGCGATGAGTAAGTCTTGTAGCGGCTGTACGAGTAAGGGATCATTTTTAATGACATCGGCAAGCGCGATAAATACTGGATCTTCATTTGGTTTTTCGTCGGCTGCATTTAATAAAAACTGCTCATAATCATTTAACTGTGACAGGCGTGTTTCTGGTGGAGCATCACCTTCGTCGGCGAAATCATCTGCTGTACGCGCAAAGGCGTAGATGACACTGACTGGCTTTCGCAAAGCCTTGGGCAAGAGGCGTGAGGCAACGGGAAAATTTTCATAATGTTCGAGTGCCATTTTTTGGCAAAAGACGTAGGCTTGAGTAATTTGTGAAGAATCAGGCATTTATAACGGTCTTTGAATAGGCTAAGCTAAAGAATGGCGCAGCGGAGCCGAGTTACAAATAACCGGATTTGTTCCGGCGATTGTTTTGTTGAACAATATCATAGCGGGAGTAGGCTTACTTGAGTAATTTGCCTAGGGTGCTGGTTGTTGGCGGTGCCGGTTACATTGGCTCACATATGGTGAAGTACCTGGATAAAAAGGGTGCAGTTATTACTGTGCTTGATAATCTCAGCACGGGACACCGAGACTTAGTGACTGCTGGTGAGTTTATCGAAGGTGATTTGGGTGATCAAGCGCTGTTAGATACTGTCTTTGCCAGTCGTGATATTGATGTGGTCATGCATTTTGCCGCCTCATCGTTGGTGGGAGAGTCAGTGACTGACCCGCTGAAGTACTATACTAATAACGTATCGCGCACAGCCAACTTGCTGTCAGCGATGCAGCGCCATGAGATAAAGCATTTTATTTTTTCATCGACAGCCGCCGTTTATGGCGAGCCTGATGAATTACCGATTACCGAGCAGACAACAACAAATCCGACCAATCCTTATGGTGCGACAAAGCTCGCTGTTGAGCGTATGTTGCGCGATTGTGATACTGGTTTTGGTCTGAAATCTATATGTTTGCGTTATTTTAATGCCTGTGGTGCCGATGACTCGGCGACCATTGGTGAGCGCCACCAGCCAGAGACCCATTTGATACCATTGGTATTACAGGTCGCCGCTGGTTTGCGTGAGCACATTAGTGTCTTTGGTAATGATTACGAGACTGAGGATGGCACTTGCCTGAGAGACTATATTCATGTCAATGACCTGGCGCAGGCACATTACCAGGCCATGATGAAATTATTAGAAGGCGGTGAGAGTAATCTCTATAACTTGGGCAATAGCACGGGTTTTTCGGTGCGCCAGGTGATAGACCAGGTTCGCTTGGTGACAGGCAAAGAAATAAACGTAGTGGATGCGCCACGTCGTGTTGGTGATCCTGCTGTGTTAGTTGCTGATTCAACTAAAGCGCGGCGAGAGTTGGCTTGGCAACCGCAATACGAGTCATTATCAATGATGATTGAAACCGCATGGTCTTGGCATCAGCGGGATTCCTCTTAGGGGTTGCTTGTAATTTAGATTACAGTATTTCTCTTTTGAACAGGTTAGCAGACCCTCATACAAAGATTTTACTTTCGGTGACGATATAGAGTGCAAGCATTAATATTAGATCGTAGACATTTTACAATAGGTTTTTTGCTTTGGGCGATGGCCATATTTTGGTCAGCATCACAGCCGGGTAGTGGGCAGCCACAGGTATTTGCAGGATTAGACAAAATCCAGCATTTTGTCGCCTACGGCGTATTAGCGTGGCTACTTGCTAAAGCAACTTATGGCCGCTTCAGCTGGCATAGCATGGTTGTTATTGTGATGGTGGTGATTTTGCTTGGTGTTTGCGATGAATTGTATCAAGCGACGATTCCAAATCGCGATTCAAGCATTGGTGATGTGATTGCTGATGGTGTGGGCGCCGTTGCCGGATTTTTAGTTGCCTGGATGTGGCAGGCCTATAACGATATAAGGGATAACAATATGAAGAGGAAACAGCAGTGAGTCAATTACAGGGTAAAGGCAAGGTTGCATTAATTACTGGCGTGACCGGACAAGATGGTGCTTATTTAGCTGAATTTTTGCTCAGCAAAGGTTACGAGGTTCATGGTATCAAGCGCCGTGCATCATCGTTTAATACGGATCGTATTGATCACCTTTATAAAGATCCCCATGACACTGGGCGTAAGTTTATTTTACACTACGGCGATCTCACCGATGCGACTAACTTGATTCGTATTGTGCAAGAAGTACAGCCAGACGAGCTTTATAATCTTGCTGCACAAAGCCATGTTGGCGTGTCATTTGAAACACCGGAATATACGGCAAATTCCGATGCGCTCGGCACTCTGCGATTGCTTGAGGCAATCCGTATACTTGGCCTAGAAAAGAAAACTCGTTTTTATCAGGCATCTACCAGTGAAATGTTTGGTAAAGTGCAGGAAATTCCACAGACAGAGACCACCCCTTTTTATCCACGTAGTCCCTATGGCGCAGCCAAGGTTTATGGCTACTGGATAGTAGTGAATTACCGTGAATCTTACGGTATGTATGCTTGTAATGGCATCCTGTTCAACCATGAGTCGCCTTTACGCGGTGAAACCTTTGTTACGCGAAAAATTACCCGTGCTGCTGCACGTATCAAGCTGGGTCTGCAAGACAAACTGTATTTAGGTAACCTCGATTCATTGCGTGACTGGGGACATGCGCGTGACTATGTTAAGGCGCAATGGTTGATGTTACAACAAGAGGTTGCAGAAGATTTTGTTATTGCAACTGGCAAGCAATGGTCGGTACGCCAATTTGTTAATGCCGCTTTTGCTGAAATTGATATTCAGCTAGAGTGGTCAGGTGAAGGCATTGATGAGAAAGGACGCAACAAAGCCAATAATGAGATATTGATTGAGGTCGATCCGCGTTATTTTCGCCCTACCGAAGTTGAAACCTTGTTGGGTGACCCAACAAAAGCCAAAACAAAACTTGGTTGGGAGGCAGAATGTAGCCTGGAAGATATGGTATGTGAAATGGTGCGTAGCGATTTACGTGATGCTGAAAAAGATGAACTTTGCAAGCGCGAAGGTTACAAAACCTTCAGTCACTTCGAATAGAGTATATTGTTATGACATCACTCTCTCACGACGCCGTTATTTATGTGGCTGGTCACCGTGGCTTGGTTGGCTCAGCAGTTGTGCGCAAGTTAAAAGCCAAAGGCTTTAGTAATATTGTTAGTGCCACCAGTGCTGAGGTAGATCTGCGTGATGGCCAGGCCGTAAAAGCATTTTATCAACAACATAAGCCGACACATGTGGTCGTGGCTGCGGCCAAGGTCGGTGGTATTCACGCCAATGATATTTATCCTGCGCAGTTTCTCTACGATAATCTCATGATCGAAGCCAACTTGATTCA
>CAYURS010000007.1:0-13295 GCA_964447165.1 uncultured Thiotrichales bacterium | reverse complement strand
CATCCAGCACTCTATCGCTCGATTTCCCATCTCTGTGGGGGTGAATGATTGCAGAGTAGTGTTTGATAGATCGCATGAGTTCTTCTGGTTTCGAAAGTGCCTGTGTCATAAGGCTTTCTATTTCATCTACATTGTTTGTATTGAGAAAATAAGAGCTTCTGGCCTTGTTTTTAAACGTGACCACCGGTTTTTGCGTTAACAGAAATTCATACATGATTGATGAGGTATCGCATAACATCACATCAGCCTGCAACAATACGGGCATTAAGTCATCGCTCTCGATATAGCGTAGATTATCACTCTGCATTGCCTTGTACGCAGTGACCATTTCGGGTTTAATTTTAGGGTGTAGCGTTACCAACCAGTGCCAATTTGATTTGGCAGCAAGTTGTTTGATTGTGCTCACCAGATATGGAGCAGATGTCAGTCGTTCGGAAAACGTTGAAGAATAGAGGATAGTCGGTTTTTCGTTTGGTTTGTTTTGGCCTGTATTGCTGAACAGAGGGTCAAGTTTTGGCCAACCTGTTTCCACCACTCTGAAATTTTTATGTCTATCTGCCAATGCTTGAAATGGTTGGGTAGTATCAGCACCTTGTGTGCAGAAAAGGTCAAAGAAGCCACGAATTTTAAATTTATTTTTTTTGCCGGCGACATTAAAGCCATGAAAGACGCTGACTTTAACGCCGGGGATCATATAAGGGACAATATCGCCTGGCGCGTAACAGGCGTCAGGTGCGTAGTTTATGGCTTCTTCTACACTATAAATTCGATGTTCATCATCACGCAGGTAGTCGTAATTTAATTCATCGCCTGCTAGCAACCATGCTACTTCTCCACCACGCACCCGAATAGCGTGTTGCAATGGGCGCAGTATCGAATAGGAGTAATTTTGAGTGATAAAGAAAAGATGCCGTTGAGCCTGCATGCCGATCGCTTTATTTGAAATAAATCCATCTGCAATTATATACGATATGCTGCCTTGGCAGCTTACCCCTGTCAGGCTGTCATTATTTTAGTGTTGGGAGGTAGAATGGTTAAATTAAACAGTGTAAGCACTTAAATAATGTCTATAAAAATTAAGCCAAAACATATCTGTTTGCTGCGTCTATCGGCGCTGGGTGATGTTACTCATGTTTTGCCCGTTATCAGTGCTATACGAAAATCCTGGCCTGATTGTAAAATCAGTTGGATCATCGGCGAATTCGAGAAAAAGCTGTTACCCAATCTTTCTGGGGTCGAGTTTATTGCCTTTAATAAGGCAGCAGGGATAGCAGAATATTGGCGATTGTTTTCTATTTTGCGAAGCTGTCAATTTGATGTTTTGCTGCATATGCAGTTGTCACTACGCGCAAATTTAATTGCAGCAATGGTGAAGGCGCCAATAAAGATTGGTTTTGATAAAGAAAGGTCGAAGGAGGGGCATACACTAGTCATTAACCAATCGATTGCGCATGTTCCGCAGCAACATGTGCTTGAAGCCTTATTGAGTTTTTTGCAACCGCTAAATATTACAGTCGATAAGGTTGATTATAAGATGCCAATATCGGCAACGGCTATGGATGTCGCCAAGAGCTTAATCCCAGCCGATCGACCTTATGTGGTCATTAGTCCTGCATCAAGTCATGTTCTACGTAACTGGACGGCTGAAGGCTATGCTGCCGTGGCCGATCATTTGATTGTTGAACATGGGCTTGAAGTAGTGCTTTGTGGTGGTAGAAGTGCACTTGAGGCTACGCTTGGGTTGGCAATAGAAAAAAAAATGCAATGCAGACCGTGTAATATTATTGGCAAAGATACGCTAGAACAGATGGTGGCGATATTAAATAATGCCCTTTTTTTAGTGAGTCCTGACTCTGGCCCGGCACATATTGCCAATGCAGTCGGCACACCGATACTGGGTTTGTATGCGGCAACCGATCCTCAGCGTTCAGGCCCTTATCATAGCCGTCACTGGTGTATCGATGCCTACGCTAAGGCAGCAGAGAAATTTCTCAATAAGCAACCTGCGCAATTAAAGTGGGGAAGAAAAATAGAAATGCCGGGGGTGATGTCGTTAATTGAGATTGATGAGGTGATTTCAAAAGTGGATGAGATGCTGGCTGAGTTACTGCCTAATTCATTACCTGGGTCATGAATAGTCCGCATAAGATTTTTCTTCTACCACTGTTGAGCCTAGTGCAAGATTAATATCTCGCTTAACGTTGGAGCGCTCATCATTGGTCAAATAGACGGCCCGTGCCAAAGCGATAAACGGCTCACCGAAATCGTCATCACGTTCAAGATCACGTATATCATCTTCAATAATCCAAAGTTTACTATTTATTTCGCGTAATGCTTTCCATTGCGGGGAAATATCAGTTTTATCATTGTTATGTTGCTGCCACACAGAATTCAATAATCCAAGTTCATAACGTATATTTTTCAATTTAGCTTCATCTGTAATGCGTTCAGACTTGATTTCAAGAATGGTGATTTTATCAATTAGCTCACCAAAAGAAATGGGTGTCATTACCTCATTCATCGGCTTATCCATATAGAGTGTATCTCACAATTATTCATTGCTGTGCGCTGTGCTAAGCTGGTTACCCCACGTGGGTATAAGGCTAAAAATGAGTCAAGTCATTCAATCCGGCAATCAGTATATCTTATTTGATAAAGCGTATTTGGCAAGCGAGGATTGCGTTAAGTTCTTTGCGCCTGGCTTTAACAATAGCCCAAATATCGACAGTGTGAATAGTCAAGGGCGAGGTGAGGTGCAGTTTTTTCGCTATGAAGATCATTCCCTGGTCGCTAAACACTATTTGCGTGGAGGACTGTTATCTCGCATTGTTCGCGACCAATATTATGGTTGTAAGCCAGAAGCAACACGAGCATTTAAAGAGTGGTATTTGTTGGCGATGATGAGAGAAAAAGGCTTACCGGTTCCAGCGCCGGTTGCAGCACGTGTTGCGATAAAGCATTGTTGCTATCGGGCTGATCTTGTTACCGTACAAATAGAGGCAACTAAAACTTTGGCACAATACTTAGCGGAGTTGCCACTTGATTTAGAGGCTTGGCAAGCTGTTGGTGTTTGTATAAAGCGTTTTCATCGAGCCAATATTTTTCACGCTGATCTTAACGCCAGCAATATTCTCATTAATCAACCACAAGAATTGTTTGTCCTCGATTTTGATAAAGGTGCCATAAAATCAGACGGGCTTTGGAAGCTAGACAATATTGAACGATTGCAGCGGTCATTGCTTAAATTTAGGCGAAAAACCCCTCATTTTCGTTTTGAATTTAATGATTGGCGTCAATTAATACGGGGGTATATGACTTCCTAGCCTGTAAGCTTGCAGCAGCTTTATTTGGTAGGGTTATCTGAATATTTAAAACGACGATGCACCCAGTAATATTGTTGCGGATATTCTCTTGCTATGTTTTCAATCAATTGATTTATTCTCGAAGCATCCTCAGTTAAATCATCACTGGGAAAATTTTCCATTGCAGGTAATAGTCGTAATTCGTAATCCAGACCGTTCGATTTTCGAATCGGGAAATAAGGGATGACTGGTGCACCACTGAGTTTGGCTATACGCGATGTGCCTGGGTTGGTCGCGACATTATGACCAAAAAAAGGCACCTGAATACTATTGCGACCACCGTAAGCCTGGTCGGGTGCATACCAGACAATCAATCCCCTTTTTAAACTACGCAGCATTTGTTTGACGTTGTCACGGGCTATCATTGTGTTAAACCAATGTTGTCTACCTTGTTTAATAACGGCCTCGAAAACGGGGTTCTCGTGTGGCCGATACATGCCATGAATATCAAATTGGGTATCACGTTGCAATAAGGCACCGCCGATTTCTAAAGAAGTGAAGTGTGCGCTGAGCAACAACACTCCTTTGCCTTTGGCCAACGCTTGCTCCAGATATTGTTGTCCGGTAATTTCTATTTTTGCCGGGATTTGCTTACCGCGTTTCCACCAGGTAATGAGCATCTCCATCCCCATTATGCCGAGTGCTTGAAAATGCGCATAAACAAGCGCATCAATGTCCTCAGGCGTTTTCTCTGGAAAGGCACGTTGCAGATTACTTTGCGCTATTCGCCGACGCCGGTGAACCAATAGGTGAAGCAAGCGACCCAGTGGTGGCCCGAGGCACATCAATGTTCTGGCAGGCAACAGCGCAACGCTGCGGATGATAGCCACAACGAACCACGATAGCCAATGACGAGGGTGATAAAGTTGAGTGTGTTTCAAGTGTCTTAGGAGGCGTTGAGACCCAGCGTGCTATGCTAGCATACGTTGCTCTTTTACACTGCCGTAGTGTTGGACAGGTATGCCCAGTGCCGTACAACAATACAGCTTTTTGGTTTAACCAAGCAGACTACGAATGCGTCACTTCTATACGTTACTTGCCCTACCCGTCGCCATTTTTTTTGAACTGCGGCTATGGTGGCGGGCACTTTGGTCACAACAAACACACCATGCATGGCGACAGCGTTTTGGTCAAACACCTGTTTTGACCGAAGCACCTATTTGGTTGCATGCCGTCTCGGTTGGCGAAGTGCAGGCGCTAGTGCCTCTATTAAAACAAATTATTAATCGTTACCCCGATACGCCGGTGTTGGTCACCACCATGACGTCTACAGGCGCTGACCGTCTTAAACAGAGTCTCGGCGATCACGTCACACATTCTTATTTGCCCTATGACTTACCTTTTGCGGTGAAGCGTTTCCTCAAGCGTAGCAAGCCCTGCATAGGCTTGATTATGGAAACCGAAATCTGGCCCAATCTCTACCATTATGCCGCGCTTGAATCAATTCCTTTAATGCTGATTAATGCGCGTTTATCCCATCGTTCAGCACGTTCTTATGGTCGTTTTGCTGAGCTGACAGAAAAAACATTATGCTGTTTGGATGTGGTAGCGGCACAAGGATCCGCTGATGCTGAGCGATTTGTTGACTTGGGTATACCACGTGAACGTGTATTTATAACAGGTAATGTTAAATTTGATATTAGCATTGCTTCGAGCCAGCTTGAAGAGGCGCAAGCGCTACGTCGTATCTGGGGTAGCAGTCGTTCAATCTGGATCGCTGCCAGCACACACGATGGCGAAGATGAACAAATTTTACAGGGTTTTAACCTTGTTCAAAAAACCGTGCCTCATGCTCTATTAGTATTGGTGCCGCGTCATCCAAAACGCTTTGATAAAGTGGAATCGCTTTGTCAAAAGCATGGCTTAAACGTTGTACGGCGGAGCACTGGCGCGATGTGTTCAGATAATACCCATGTCTTTCTCGGTGATAGCATGGGCGAACTGGCGATGTTTTATGCAGCGGCAGATGTTGCGTTTGTAGGGGGTAGTCTGGTGCCGATAGGTGGGCATAATTTATTAGAGCCCGCTGCCGTGGGTTTGCCTGTAATAATTGGTCCTTACACGCATAATTTTGAATACATTAGTGAACTGCTATTGGACAAGGGTGCGGCACGACGAGTCATGGATGCCAACGAGCTTGGCTTAGCTGTGATTGAATTTTTGCAAGAACCTAATCTACGAGATAATGCCGGTGAACAGGGGCGGTTGGTTATAGAGAAAAACCGCGGTGCAGTTGACAGGGTCAAGACATTGATTGCCAAGCAGCTTGATCCTATTATAAGTTGATAGCCAATGCGCCTAAACGAGCTAGGTGCCTCTGAATAATTCTGGGTTGCACTTGAAATGCTGCGGCGTTATGTCTTGAGTAGGCCAGGTTAGCGCTCTGTGAGAATACACCCACTGGCATATATTGATAATAAATCAGCGCTTTCCTAACGGCTTAACCAGAGATTCACCTCGCGAATATCATTGTTGGTCAGCACACCCGCTGCTTGTTTTAGGCGCAATGTATTCAAAATATAGTCATAACGCACTCGTGCTAGATCACGTTTAGCACGAAATAATACCCGCCTCGCATCGAGCACATCAACCGTGGTGCGAGTACCGACTTCCAAGCCTACCTCATTGGCTTCTAGAGCACTTTGACTTGATTTTTCGGCTTGTTTTAATGCGTTAATACGGCTGATGCTTGCTAGCACTCCTAAATACGATTGTCTGACCTGACGTACTGTGCTACGTCGTTGTTGTTCGAGTTGTTGGCTTGATTCGTCCAGGCGCGCTAGTGCCGCACGTGTTTGTGAGCGAATTCTCCCACCCTGATAAAGCGGCACATTGAGCTGCAAACTCAACGCTGTGCTATCGATTTCGCTACCACCGAGGCTACCACCACCAGAAACACTGTTAGCCTGGCTAGCGACAACATTAACGCTAGGATAGTGACCAGACTTAGCGCGATCTATCGCATGGCGTAAATTTTCGCTAGCAAATTCAGCGGCCTGCACAGCAAGGTTTTCGTTGAGCGCCACTTCAACCCAGCGTTCAATGTTGTCAGGGTCAGGTGAGGGTAGCGGCGTGTTGGCGATTAAAGGAGCCAAGACATCGTGATAGTTGCCAGTGACTTCACGTAAACCTTCGCGCGCGCTTAAAAGCGTATTCTCGGCGTCAATGCCATCAGCAATAGACAAGTCATAACTCGCTTGCGCTTCATTAACGTCGGTAATAGGAATCAAGCCGACATCAAATCGTTCATTGGTTTGGTCGAGTTGGCGCGCGATAGATTTTTTTTCGGCCTCGGCAAACGTAACATTGTCTTCTGCAGCCAACACATCAAAATAACGCTCGGCGGCACGCACAATAAGCTCTTGTTTGGCACTAGCAAAATTAGCCTCGGCCTCACCAATAATGGCATTTGTCTGACGCCGTTGCACGATCGCATCGCGGTTGTATACAGGTTGCGTCAAACTTAGCGTATAGCCATGCGAGTTAAAATCTTCATTACCACCAAATTGGCCGATCTCGAATTGGCGATCTTGTGAATTATCGGTGGTATTGGCGGTGAGGTTAATATTAGGTAAAAAATTTGCGCGCGCCTGTGGGCGAGACTCTAACGCTACGTTGTAAGCCGCCTTGGCTTGATTGACCTGCGGATTATTGGCTAAAGCAAGGCTAAGAATTTCTTCAAGATTAACGGCACCAGCATTGCAAGACAAGCCAAATGCAGCAAGTAAGAACAATATGCGAACTGGCACTTTTATTCCAAGAACGATGCACTTAGTGATTAAAATGCGCGGCCTAAAATATGAAACTGGAAGGCGTTTTAGCATTTTTCAATGGCGCTAAGTCTGTTTCAAACAAGCTTTGTTTAACCCATTCGTCCATGGTCACGCGAGTGACGAGCAAAGCTTCCATAATAGGAGTTTGGCCAGCAATGACAAACAAGCGCCCACCGACATTGAGACTTTGCGCAAAGGCGTCGACATATTGTGGCAACGAGCCCGTTACAGCGATGACATCGTAGCTTTCTGCATCAGTTTTCCAGCCATTTGAGGCGTCACCCTGCTCAAGGGTGACATTACTGATACCGTGATGATCAAGGCGTGATCTGGCTTGCACCAAGAAATCTTCATGAAGATCGATGCTAGTGACATGCGCAGCTATGTTAGCCAGCATAGCCGTGACATAGCCACTGCCCGTGCCTACTTCGAGTACGCGCTCGGTGTGCTGGATGTTCAGTGTTTGCACCATACGCGCTTCGAGTTTGGGCGACATCATTACTTCGCCGTGATCCAACGCAATATTGATATCAGCATAGGCCAGTGGCTTATTGGTGTCGCTAACAAAGGTCTCACGTGGTAGCGTCTCCAATAAGTCCAACACGCGCTGATCGAGTACGTCCCACGGGCGTATTTGCTGTTCAATCATATTAAACCGAGCTTGCGCCAATTCCATCATCATCACCAAAGATACGATCAAAAGAGCTGCTATTCTAGCTAGCCTGGCCATAGGACGCCAGCTTAGCGATAAGGTTTGTGTGATTTATCAGACTACGATGGTATCCTACGCAGCAACAAGTGTTGCGGGGGTGCCTTAGGCAAAAATGTCAGGCTGAGAAAGACCCATTGAACCTGACCCGGCTAAAACCGGCGGAGGGAAGCAGCTAGTTGCTTACCTGCCTGAGTTCTTTCTTTTACCAAGTCTTTTTATGCCCCCCTGATATAAATTACTTTTAGGAGCATGACCATGAACGCACCAGAGCGCATATTAAGTCAGACCGCACAGGTCGATCAGGCTGCCATCAAAAATTTTCCCAATTCACGCAAAATCTATGTCGAAGGCTCACGACCCGATATTCAGGTGCCAATGCGTGAAATCAGCCTAAGCGATACCCCACTAACCGTAGGTGTTGAGCACAATCCCGCAGTCGTTGTGTATGACACATCGGGCCCTTATACCGATCCAAATGTGGACATTGATGTTCGTAATGGACTTGCACCAATGCGTACTCCCTGGATAGAAGAGCGTGGTGATACTGAAATACTAGAACAGATTAGCTCTGAATACGGTCGCCGCCAAGCCGAGAACCCAGAACTTGCATCGATTCGATTTACTGCGCAGCGGCCATCGCGTCGCGCCAAGGCCGGTGCTAACGTATCGCAAATGCACTACGCCAAGCGCGGCATTATCACGCCGGAGATGGAATACGTTGCCATCCGCGAAAACCAACGGCGCGAACAACTGCTTGAAGTTAATCAACAGATCGAAGGACAAACTAAAGGCGAATCATTTGGTGCCTCCATCCCTGTTTATGTAACGCCAGAATTTGTCCGTGATGAAGTGGCTCGCGGCCGCGCGATTATTCCATTGAACATTAACCACCCCGAAGTAGAACCAATGATTATTGGCCGTAATTTTCTGGTCAAGATCAACGGTAATATCGGCAATTCAGCCGTCACGTCATCCATTGAAGAAGAAGTTGAGAAAATGACCTGGTCGATTCGTTGGGGTGGCGACACTGTCATGGATCTGTCTACTGGCAAAAATATTCACGAAACACGCGAATGGATATTACGTAATTCCCCCGTACCCATTGGCACAGTGCCTATCTATCAGGCTCTGGAAAAAGTCGATGGCAAAGCCGAAGACCTAACCTGGGAATTATTTCGCGATACTTTAATCGAGCAGGCCGAACAAGGTGTCGATTATTTCACCATTCATGCCGGTGTGTTATTACGCTATGTGCCATTAACAGCAAAGCGAATGACAGGCATAGTCTCGCGCGGTGGCTCGATTATGGCCAAGTGGTGCTTGGCGCATCATAAAGAGAATTTTCTCTATACACATTTCGAAGACATTTGTGAAATCATGAAAGCCTATGACGTGTCTTTTTCATTAGGTGATGGTTTGCGTCCTGGCTCTATTGCCGATGCCAACGATGCGGCACAATTTGGTGAATTAGAAACCTTAGGTGAGCTAACCAAGATTGCCTGGAAGCATGACATTCAAACCATGATTGAAGGCCCTGGCCATGTACCGATGCATTTAATTAAAGAAAACATGGATAAGCAGTTAGAATGCTGCGATGAAGCCCCCTTTTATACGCTTGGGCCACTAACCACAGATATCGCACCTGGTTATGACCATATCACGTCAGGTATTGGCGCAGCTATGATTGGTTGGTTTGGTACTGCTATGTTGTGTTATGTCACGCCCAAAGAACACCTTGGCTTGCCGAACAAAGAAGATGTTAAAGAAGGTGTCATTACCTATAAAATTGCTGCCCACGCTGCTGATCTAGCAAAAGGCCATCCAGCCGCGCAGATACGTGACAACGCCTTATCCAAAGCGCGCTTTGAGTTTCGTTGGGAAGATCAATTCAATCTTGGCCTCGATCCGGACCGTGCGCGTGAATACCATGATGAAACCTTGCCCAAAGATTCCGCTAAAGTAGCGCACTTTTGTTCGATGTGCGGGCCACATTTTTGCTCGATGAAAATTAGCCAAGAAGTACGTGATTATGCTAAACAAATGGGGCTCGATGACGATAAAGTGTTGGCAGAGGGGATGGCAGAAAAAGCCAAAGAATTTGAATTACAGGGTGCAAAACTGTACAGCAAGGTTTAAGGGGCCTCTAACCTATTCATGAACTCGACTCTTATGCCTGAAATAGCTAGCTTCTGCGTTGCACCCCAAGGGCACTTCCCGCGAGGCGTAAATCTTCGCAATAGCTGGCTATTACGTGCGATTTACGCCTCGCCTAAAGCGCCTACTGTTGGTGAATCTGAATATTTCAGACACAACCTACTTCTTCCAGAATAAATCAGAGGCTCCTTAAGCGTGACCAAAAAAAATAAATCAGCAAAGATCATCCCGATCAAGCCTGAAATTACCCCCGAAAATAAATGCAGCTTTTGCCAAGGTAGTAAATGTTGCAGTTATGTGACACAGGAAATTGATAAGCCCAAATCGAAAAAAGATTTTGATCATCTGATGTGGGTCATATCTCACGGTGATTTAGAGATTTATAAAGACGATGACGGCTGGTACTTAATGATTCCACAGAAATGTCATCATTTACTGCCTGATGGTCGTTGTGGCACTTATGATACGCGACCACAAATTTGTCGTGACCACACTAACGATTTTTGTGAATATGACCAACCAGCAGAAGAAAGCTTTAAACTGCACTTTCGTAATGATAAAGAGCTTGATAAGTATTGTCGTAAGCGCTTTAAAAAATGGGACGGCCGTCACGAGCAATGGGCTAAAAAAGAGAAAAAAGCGAGTTAGTTCTTTATCAAATAAAGCATATCGAAATATTCGATGTCCTTATCACCATCATGAAAATTAGCTATGTCGCCAACCTTTTGCTTGTTTTTCTGAGCATGGGCTCTCGTTATCCACAGTCTAAATAACATCCCCTCCTTCATTGTTGTTATTCCGAAAATAAAGGAGCCGACGCAGGTAACGCAGTTATTTGATTATGAGAAAGAGTCAATTAATTGAGTTATTCGTTGCAGGCGCAACCGCTCGAGTAGCCGCTTCACTAGCAGACGTTAATTCGAAGGCGGCGATGCATTATCGCCATAGGTTACGTGAAGTAATTAATGAAAATAATAATAGTGTTGACCAACTCGAAGGCGAACTTAAAGTTGATGAAAGTTATTTTGATGGTAGGCGAAAAAGGAAAACAAGGTCGTGGAGCGGCAGCTAAAGTACATGTGTTTGGACTTTTAAAGCGCAATGGTAAGGTTTATGCCGCTATGATAACTAATGCTAAAACAAGAACATTAAGGTGAAACCTGATAGTCTCGTATATACCGACTGTTGGCGCGGTTACTACCTGCCCTCGGGGGATAATGCACTTAATGTTTCAGAGTTTAAACATTACCGTATTAATCGTAGTCAATTGTTTGCTGATAAGCACAATCACATCAACGAAATTGAGAATTTTTGCTACGTGCCCTTAGGGTAGAACCAGGCAAAACGGCATTTGCGTAAATTTAACGGTGTTCCAGTCTGGGTTAGCCCCAAATTATTAAACCTAAAAACTGGTTGAATAGGCGATGGTAAAACAAAAAACAATTATGAACAAACCTACAGACCTGCCAAAGTGGTTATGGCTGTGGTTGCCTATTGCAACTGTATTGCTACCTTATGTGGCGCGTATAATTAATCCGGCGACAGATACTGTAATATTCGGCGAATTGGGCCTTATTGAAAATATGACAGTATTTTTTTTAGTATGCGCGCTTGTTGTAGCCATAAGATCTTATAAGTATTTTCGAGATTTTCAATTTTCGATATTTAAATTTTGGATAGCTTTATTAGCGCTAGGTTGTTTTTATTATCTAGGCGAAGAGCTAAGCTGGGGGCAGCATTGGATTGGTTGGGCCACACCAGAAGTGTGGCAAGAGGTTAATGATCAAGGCGAAACAAATTTACATAATACCAGCGCGCTTTTAGATCAATTACCGCGCAGTATATTGACCTTAGCAGCAGTAGTGGGTGGGATTTTTGTGCCTATCTATTTTCTTATACGCAATAAAGAGCTTAATGCGGATCAGTTTTCTTTTTGGTTGTGGCCTACCTATGTGAATATACCTACCTGTTTAGCAGCCGTAGTGGTGAGCTTACATAAGAAAGCATATGCCATATTCAATACTGATGTACCCTATTTATTAGATCTACGTGCTGGTGAAATCAAAGAGTGTTTGCTGGCGCTATTTTTATTTATGTATTTATTCTCATTTTATATGCGTTTAAAGCGATTGAATTAATCAAAGAAAACTAAACTAGCTAGCTTTTCATCGAATACAGCCCATCAAAATGTAAATCGAGCAATGTGCCGTCAAAGTCGAGAAAAATGGTGGTGATCTGATGCCAATCAATCATTGCTGGTAAACTCATTCCTAAGGTTAGGAATAGGATATCGCAAGCGTTATGCCCAAGACACTGCCACGTATCATTGATAAATCGACTCTTGCTAAAACTCGTTTGTTTAAAATTGAAGCCTTGAAACTAGAGTTCAGTAATGGTGTTACGGTTGAATATGAGCGCTTGCTCAGCTCATCAGCGGGTGCCGTCTTGATTGTGCCCATGCTGGATAACGATACCGTTTTACTCATTCGCGAATACAATGCTGGCGTTCATCGATATGAGTTGGCCTTACCGAAAGGTCGTGTTGAGGCTGGAGAGGATTGGCTCGATGCCGCTAATAGAGAAATAAGAGAAGAAATTGGCTATGCAGCACATTCACTTAAACATTTGCGTACAGTCAGCATCGCACCGGGTTACCTCAGCCATGAAACACACCTTGTATTGGCACAAAATCTTTATGAAAGTCGATTGCAGGGTGATGAGCCTGAAGAGATTGAAGTGATCCCTTGGCAATTAAGCGAGATGGATAAGTTATTTGCCAGTGGCGAGATGAGTGAAGCGCGCAGCATAGCTGCCTTATATATTGTGCGAGACAAATTACAAGGGTAAGCAGTATGTCAAATGATGAGCTGAATAATTTATTGCCTGCGGTGATAGACATTGCCAAGCGTGCAGGTGAAAAAATCTTGCAGGTCTATGAGCGTGAGTTTGAAGTGACAGAGAAAGAAGATCGTTCACCATTAACTGAAGCCGACATGGCCGCGCATCACTGTATTGTTGCAGGACTAAAAAAACTGACGCCAGAGATCCCAATCTTATCAGAGGAATCGGCAAAAATTTCTTTTGCAGAACGCCAGTCCTGGCAGCGTTATTGGTTGGTAGATCCGCTCGATGGTACGCGAGAGTTTATTAAACGCAATGGCGAATTCACAGTCAATATTGCCTTGATTGATAATCATAATTCTGTCCTGGGTGTTATTTATGTGCCGGTGCAAAGTCTCAGTTACTATGCTGCGCGTGGACAGGGTGCGTTTAAGCAGGAAGATGGCGCAGCAG
>CAYURS010000006.1:0-13854 GCA_964447165.1 uncultured Thiotrichales bacterium | reverse complement strand
CTGTTTCTACTCGCACTGATTGCAGCACCTTGGGCAGCGAAAAATGAATCGTTTCTTTACGTCCATCCTGATCTTCAACAGACTCACCGCCCCACTCTTGCAGGCGCGCAATAACATTTTGTACCAGTATTTCCGGTGCCGACGCACCCGCAGTAATGCCCACCACTTGCTTGCCTGTTAGCCATTCTTTTTTAAGGTCTTCATGACCGTCAATCAAATAGGCTTCAACACCACTTAGACTGGCCATTTCTTTAAGTCGGTTAGAATTAGAACTGTTTTTTGAACCCACCACCAAAACAAGGTCGCTTTTTTGCGCCAGGGTTTTAACCGAATCCTGGCGGTTTTGTGTGGCATAACAAATATCATCCTTACGTGGGCCAAGAATATTTGGGAAGCGCTCGCGTAATGCATCGATAATATCCGCTGTATCATCTACGGATAATGTGGTTTGCGTGACGAATGCCAGCGTATCGGGGTTTTTTACTAAAAGGTTTTTAACATCGCCTACCGTCTCAACCAGATACATGCCACCAGTATCAATACGACGATACTGGCCCATCGTTCCAACAACCTCGGGGTGGCCCTCATGGCCGATCAAAACACATTCACGCCCTTCTTTCTCATATCTGGCAACTTCCACATGCACCTTGGTCACCAAGGGACATATTGCGTCGAACACACGCAAATCACGCCGCTTGGCTTCTTCACGAACTGCCGTCGCCACGCCATGCGCGCTAAAAATAACTGTGGCACCATCTGGCACTTCATCTAATTCTTCAACGAACATGGCACCTTTGCTGCGTAAGCCTTCAACCACATAACGATTATGAACAACTTCGTGGCGCACGTAGATAGGTGCGCCATACAAGGCTAATACTCGCTCAACAATATCAATGGCACGATCAACACCGGCACAAAAACCACGTGGGTTGGCAAGAACAATTTTCATCGTATTGTTTTAATCGTCATTATTATGTTTTTCAGAGCCTTCATGCTTACCAAAGAAAGTATCCCAAAGCAGTAATATAGCGCCTAGCGTTATCGCCGAGTCTGCAACGTTAAAAGCAGGCCAATGCCATGCCTGATAATAGACGTCAACAAAATCGACAACATAGCCCAATTGAATACGATCAATCACATTGCCTACTGCACCACCCAGCACAAAACCCAGGGCAACTGCCAGTAAGCGCTCACTGTGATGCAAACGCCACAACCAAACCAAGAGCACAACACTAATAACAACTGCCAAGCCCGACAACAACCAACGTCCCACATCGCCTGACTCATCGAACATACTGAAAGCCATGCCCGAGTTATAAACCAGCGTCATATTAAGACCCGCAAATAGTGCCTCAGGCTCATGCAATACTAATGCATTTAATGCCCATATTTTGGTTAATTGGTCGGTAGAAATAACGACTATTGCTATCGTCACGCCCAACTTAAAAAGAGACTTCATTGTCATTACTAGAAAAAACGGCGTTGCTCACCGTCCCCCTCTATATTGTCGATACAACGCCCACACAATGTTGGGTGCTGATCATTGTCACCAATACCTGCACACCGATGCCAGCAACGTTCGCATTTTTCGTTGGTCGATGATGAGGCGTCAATCTTGATTAAATAGTCGCCAACCGATACTTCAGGCGCATCCTGACACGCTTCGTTTCCATTTAAAACCTTAGCCTCTGAGGTGATAAAAACAAAACGCAATTCGTCACCCACTGCCTGCAATGAATCGAACACATGACCATTACAAAACACCGTGACATCAGCATCTAACGCAGAACCAATACCACCTGACACGCGCAGCGCCTCCAAATGCCCATCAACCTTGGTGCGCACTGCAAAAATATCCTGCCACTGCGCCTCGGAAATTGCCGGCGTTGTGGTTGCTTTAGGCAATTCATACCAAGTTTCAGCAAAAATAGTGTTTGTACGTTTGCCAGGGAGAAATTGCCAAATCTCATCCGTAGTAAAACTCAAGATCGGTGCCAACCAACGTGATAATGCTTCGATAATATGAAACATCGCTGTCTGCGCTGAGCGGCGCGCATGACTATCAGCCTGCATGGTGTACTGGCGATCCTTGCTAATATCAAGATAAAGACTGCCTAATTCATTGGCGCAGAAATTATGAACACACTGGTAAATATGGCGAAAGTCAAACTTCTCATAGGCATCGATCACTTCACCCTGTACCGACTGGGCTGTTTCGACAGCCCAGCGATCGAGAGCAATCATGTCATCAATGGCAACGCTATGCTGTGCCGGGTCAAAGTCATTAAGATTCGACAATAAATAACGCGCCGTATTGCGCATACGACGATAAGCATCGGCAGTGCGTTTTAATATTTCATCTGACACCGTCATTTCGCTGCTGTAATCGGTGGCTGACACCCAAAGACGCAGGACATCAGCGCCTAATTGGTTCATGATTTTTTGCGGTGCAATGACATTACCCTTGGATTTAGACATCTTCATGCCCTTGGCATCGACGGTAAAACCATGCGTTAACACAGCTTTATAGGGCGCTCCATAACACGCATCCGCGCCCGCATCTGCATGCATCGCAACTGAACTTAACAACGATGATTGAAACCAGCCGCGATGTTGGTCTGAACCTTCAAGATACAAATCAGCAGGAAAAGGTAAGCTGTCACGCTGGCCTAAAACGGCTGCATGGCTAACACCTGAGTCAAACCATACATCCAGGGTATCGGTGACTTTTTCATAACGACTTTCATCGACCCCCATATCTGACGGTGATAAATCAAACCAGGCATCAATGCCAGATTCTTCAATCAGCACCGCAACCTGTTCGATTAACTGTTCCGTATCCGGGTGCAAAGTGCCGGTTTCTTTATCAATAAACAATGCAATCGGCACCCCCCAGGTGCGCTGACGTGAGATACACCAATCCGGTCGATTTTCAAGCATCGACTCAATTCGTGCCTTGCCCCAAGCTGGCAACCATTCAACGGTGCCAATACTTTTCATCACACGATCACGCAGGCCTTGTTGTTGCATACTGATAAACCACTGTGGTGTCGCTCTAAATATTAAGGGGGTTTTGTGACGCCAACAGTGTGGGTAACTGTGAGTAATAGGAACATGGTTGAGCAAGGCTTTGCGTTCAACCAACAAATCAATCACCAACGCATTGGCCTTAAATATGTGCTGACCCGCTACATACTCAGTACCTTCAACAAATACACCGTTACTTGCTACAGGATTATCGACAGGCAAACCGTACGTCAAACCAACAACATAGTCATCCTGGCCATGACCAGGGGCAGTATGTACTGCACCGGTGCCGGATTCAGCCGTGACATGATCGCCAAGAATAACCGGCACTTGTCTATCGTAAAACGGATGCGCCAGCTTCAAGCCTTCTAGGTGTCGGCCTTTTATCGTAGCCAGCACGTTATGCTCGGTAACGTTGTAACGCCCGATGGCAGACTCAATCAATACGTCTGCCAATAACAAATATTCTGCCCCCTGTTCGCCGGCTATTTCCATTATCGCATAGTCGATATCAGGGTGCAGGCACACGGCCTGGTTCGCTGGCAAGGTCCACGGTGTGGTTGTCCATATAACAACAGACGCCTGCGCACTGTCAGGCAAAGAAATATCGGCAAGTTTAGACAGTGCAGCGACATCGACAAAGTTAAATTTAACATCGATGGCTGGTGATTGTTTATCTTGATATTCAACCTCGGCCTCGGCCAAAGCAGAGCCGCAATCTGTACACCAATAAACCGGCTTAAAACCCTGGCTTATATGACCGGCTTTAATAATCTTTCCCAGGCTGCGCACAATGTTTGCTTCAAACTTATAATCCATGGTGCGATATGGATTTTGCCAATCGCCCACCACGCCAAGACGAATAAAATCTGTCCGTTGTTTGTCCACTTGCTTGGCGGCATAATCGCGGCAGGCTTGGCGAAACGTCTTGGCATCGACCTTATGTCCGGCCTTACCAATCTTTTTTTCCACCATCAATTCAATCGGCAAACCGTGGCAGTCCCAACCCGGCACATAGTCAGCATCAAAACCACTTAAGGTCTTGGACTTGATAATGATGTCTTTGAGAATTTTATTAACAGCATGGCCGATATGAATTTCGCCATTAGCATAAGGCGGGCCATCATGCAGCACATAGCGTGGTCGGCCATGACAGGCAGCGCGCACTTGTTCATAGAGCTTCTCTTGCTGCCAACGCTTAAGTCGCTCGGGTTCGCGTTGCGCTAAATTGCCCTTCATGGGAAAGGCGGTTTTGGGAAGGTTTAAGGTGCTTTTATATTCACTCATTATCGCTAAGGACTTTATGCTTCAAAAACCGCTTATTATCAGTGATTATGGCGCTTGCTGCCAGTAGTTTTACCTTGACGATTTTATCTTCACCCGCCAGCTCGCTGATCAAAATAATCTCGCGCAGCACGCTCATCAACAACCAACTGCGCTTTTAAGTCGGCCAAGCAATCAAAGCGCTGCTCATCACGCAACTTAGCAACAATATCAACTTCAATATAACGACCATAAATATCCTCGTCAAAATCAAGTAAATTGACTTCAAAGCGGTAGTCTCGCCCGTTCACAGTGGGACGAAAACCAATATTCGCCATCCCCAAACGAGCACTCTTATCAAGACCTTGCACCAACACTGCAAACACTCCCGATAAAGCAGTCTGGCAACGCAGATGAATATTGGCAGTGGCATAACCCAGGGTTCGGCCCAACTGATCCCCTTTCACTATTCGCCCAGACAATCGGTAAGGCCGCCCCAATAAATTACTCGCCTGCAACAAATCACCCTTCATCAAGGCTTTTCGTATACGGCTACTGCTGACACGAACGCCATCAACCTCAACACTGGCCATTGACTCAACAACAAAACTAGCTTTGACCGACAGTTGCTGTAGCAATTTAAAATCACCTTGGCGTTGGTGACCAAAACGAAAATCATCGCCCAATAAAATATATTGTGCTGACAAGCCAGCAAGTAATATGTCGTTAACAAACTGCTCGGCCGTCAACTCAGACAAGGCTTGATTAAAGGGCAAACACAGCACCGCATCAAGGTCTGTATTGGCCGATAAATATTCGAACTTTTGACGCAAGCCCATAAGCCGAGCCATGACCCGAATAGGCGTTTTGTCTTGGTTTAAGGAAGCAAAAAACTCATGCGGTAGCGGCTCAAAGCTGATTAAAATAGAGGGCACACCAAGTTGCTTGGCTTTGTTGCACAATCGCGCCAACATCTGTTGGTGACCACGATGAATGCCATCAAAGTTGCCAATAGTCACTGCACTATTGTGCTGCCACAGCGACAAACCAGCCAAACCGCGAATCAGCTTCATGCTTGATCCTGATCTTTATTCTGATCCCCAGCGGGCTCTTGTTCATTCACCAGATGACGCCAACGCAAACCCGATGCGAATAAGCAAACCAAATAAACCGCCACCGCGATTAACAGCCATAACAGTAAACTCAAACCACGTTGGTACCAAACCTTGTCAAGCCACTCTGATACAGCTGGTACCAGAAAAAACAAAACCAGCGCCATCAGCAAGGTCGCTATCAAGGTACGTAGAAATAATGCAGTCCAGCCAGAACAAGGTTGATAAATGCCTTCACGCTGTAATAAATAAAGTAACCATATCGCGTTTAACCAGGCCGACAAAGAGGTGGCTAATGCTAAACCTGCATGTGCCAAGGGAAAAACCAAAACAAGATTCAGCACCATATTTACTACCATAGCGATAATGGCAATCTTTACCGGCGTTTTCATATCGTAACGCGAATAAAATCCCGCCGCCAATATTTTCACCATAATGAAAGCGCCCAAACCCAGCGAATACGCTAACAAACTTTTGCCAGCCATGGTGACGTCGTGCTGGCTAAACGCACCGTACTGAAACAGCGTCACTAACATGGGCTCAGCTAATAACATTAACCCTACCGTAGCGGGCGCAGCAATGACCAACACCCAACGCAAAGCCCAATCTAAGGTATGAGAAAATTGTACTGGTGAAGCCAGGGTATGTTGCTGTGACAACTTGGGTAAAATCACCGTCGCCAAGGCCACACCAAAAACACCCAGCGGAAATTCAACCAAACGATCTGAATAGTACAACCAACTGATACTGCCAGTGACTAAAAACGATGCGATCAAGGTGTCGATCAATAAATTAATCTGCGCCACTGATGAACCAAAAATGGCTGGCAACATCAATTTTTTTATGCGCCTAACACCTTCAACATCGGCACCTCGACGTGGCCGTGGCAACATGTTGATCTTGGCCAAAAAAGGCAATTGAAATAATAGTTGTGCGACACCAGCGATAAATACTCCCCACGCCAGAGCCATAATGGGTTGATCAAAATAAGGCGCCATCACAATGGCTGCGAAAATCAATGAGATATTGAGCAGTACCGGGGTAAATGCCGGTACTGCAAAACGACCGTAGGTGTTAAGAATGCTGCCAGCAAAGGCAGTGAGTGAGATAAAAAAGATATAAGGGAAGGTAATACGCAGCATATCGACTGCTAGCTCAAATTTACCCTCATTGCCAATGAAACCCGGCGCAAAAATCATCACCAAAAGCGGTGCTGCCAACACGCCGACAACCGTCACCACCAACAAAATCAAACCCAGCGAGGCAGCAACCCCGTCCGCCAAACGCTTTACCTCAGCTTCACCGCGCTGCTCTTTGTATTCTGCGAAAATAGGAACAAATGCCAGTGAAAATGCGCCCTCAGCAAACAAACGGCGGAGAAAATTAGGGATCTTAAAAGCAATAAAAAATGCGTCGGCGACCAAACTGGCGCCAAAGATTCGCGCAATAATCACATCGCGAACAAAGCCGAGTATGCGCGACAAAAACGTCATGGCACTGACGCTAATCGAGGATTTGAGTAAGCCTTTGCTCACGAAACGACGTTAGAGCCTGTTAATACAAATGCAATAAGCTCTGCTGGCGTTATTTTTCTGCCCAGCGAGGCGGAATGAGCGACGTGTAGTGGTCTACATGAGTGAGTGACAACGAAGCTGGGCAAAAAAATAACGCCAGCCCTTCGGGTTGAGCCTAAAACAGCGCCCCTCGGTGTTGCTCGTTGCTCATTTGGACAAACCAAACTACACTCCTCGCGCCTGGATTGGCGCTGTTTTAGGCTCAACAGTGCCTATTGCATTTGTATTAGCAGGCTCCAAGCCTTTGAAGTATGGGATCGCCAGTGTAGCGAACTTCACGGCTTTCAGGATAAAATTAGCATAAATATTGACATCTATTGGCTATATACCGATAATGCTCGGCTTGAAAATTGCTTTTGGAGCTACATCTTGGCAAACTCTGCTCAAGCCAGAAAACGCGCACGTCAAGCTGAACAACGCCGCATTCAAAACTCTGCACAGCGTTCAGCATTTCGTACTGCCATTAAAAAAATTGTCCACGCTATTGAGGCGGGCGAGAAAGATAAAGCCGCGGATGCCTATAAAGCCGCTGTACCCACCATTGATCGCATGACAAGTAAAGGCATCATTAACAAAAACAAGGCGGCACGCCATAAAAGCCGTCTCAACAGCCACATTCGCGCCATGCCCGCCTAAGAACTATTTAATCTACAGCTACCGCATCAAGCCGCGTAGCTGTACACCCTGGCAGATCAAGCCAAGGCTACCTGCTTAGCCAAGCTCTTAAGTTAATACCCCGCTAAGTTAACACCAGGTTATCGCGATGAATCAATTCAGGCTCGTCGACGTAGCCCAGTATCTGCTCAATCTTGTCACTGCTAATACCCTTAATCTCACGTGTTTCATCAGATCGGTAGTTGATTAACCCCAGCGCGACTTGTTGACCGTTGCTATCGACACATTCAACTGCATCACCACGAATGAAATCACCTTTAACAGCACGGACACCCACGGCTAATAAACTGCTGCCGCGCTGACGTAACACTTGTACGGCACCCTCGTCCAGTACCAGTGTTCCTTTGACTTGCAAATGGCCAGCAAGCCAGCTTTTCCTCGCGGCAACAGGCTCATGCCCAGGTAAAAGCAAAGTACCGAGCAGCTCACCCGCGAACACACGTAAAATCACATCAGGCTCGCGGCCATCGGCAATGACGGTTATTGCGCCCGACCGCGCCGCCAGGCGCGCGCCACGCAGCTTTGTCACCATGCCGCCGCGACCCAGTGCGCCTGCGCCGGGCTTCACCATGGTATCGAGCGCAGGATCGCTAATAGAGGTCTCTTCAATGAGCTTCGCATCATCATCCGTGCGTGGATCCGCCGTGCAAAGACCTGGCTGATCAGTCAAAATCAACAATGCATCGGCTTCGATTAAATTAGCCACCATGCCAGCCAGGTTATCGTTATCACCAAAACGAATTTCTTCCGTGACTACCGTGTCGTTCTCGTTGACGATTGGCACTACATTCAGACCAAGTAAGGTTTTAAGTGTCGAGCGCGCATTGAGGTAGCGCTTTCGATCCGATAAATCATCATGGGTTAAGAGAATTTGCGCTGAATGTAAGCCATAACGTTGAAAACCACGCGTATAGATTTCAGACACACCACTTTGACCAACCGCAGCCGCGGCCTGTAACTCAAACAAAGCACGAGGTCGCTGTTGCCAACCTAGGCGCTGCATACCCTCAGCGATGGCGCCAGAGGACACAACGACGACATCAACGCCTTGCTTACGCAGTGATGCTAGCTGAGCAATCCAGCCATCAATGCGTACACTATCCAGCCCCTGGCCATCATTAGTGATAAGCGCACTGCCAATCTTGACGACCCAGCATTTGCCTTGTGCCAATAATTGTCGTGATGATTGTTTAGCTGAACTCATCAGTCATTTACCCTGCAGAGCACAGGCATCATGGGCTGATCCAACAACTGCTTATCCATCTTGCGAGGTATCTTGTTCATCAATAGGCGCGTACTTTGATTGCAATTGAGCTGATTCATCGCGCTGCTGATTGGTCTCCTCAATAACTGCCATCAAATCAGATATTAGCTGGCGCGTGCCTTGTTTGCTAATAGCCGCAACTGTATATAGAGGACCTTGCCAGCATAGTGCTTGCTGAATTTTATCGCGCCTTTCATCTACTTCCTCAGCCAACAGCAAATCCGTTTTCGTCAATACTAACCAGCGCTCACGGCCGCCCAGCTCTTCATTATATTTCACTAACTCATGCTCAATCGTACGAATATCGGTAATGGCTTGTTCAGCAGATTCAACACTGCCTATATCCACTAAATGCAAGAGGATACGGGTACGACTGATATGCTTTAAAAATTGTATACCTAAACCGGCACCCTCAGCAGCACCTTCGATAATGCCAGGGATATCAGCGATGACGAAGCTTTTGTAATCATGGACAGAGACAACGCCCAAGTTAGGATAAAGCGTGGTAAATGGATAATCGGCAACACGTGGTCGTGCTGCCGACACGGCACGAATAAGTGTCGATTTGCCCGCATTAGGCAAACCAAGCAAGCCAACGTCTGCCAACAGTTTTAATTCCAGCTGCAACATTCGCAAATCACCCGGCGACCCCTTGCTGGTCTGCCGTGGCGCACGATTAACACTGCTTTTAAAGCGTGTATTACCAAGGCCATGAAAACCACCTTTGGCCACCAACATACGCTGGCCGTTCACTGTCATATCACCAATAATTTCATCGGTGCCTTCATCGGTCACCATGGTACCGACAGGCACGCGAATCTCGATATCATTCCCCGCCGCACCGGTGCAATTTTGACCACGACCTTGCTCACCATTCGTCGCCTTGAATTGGCGCCGCACACGAAAGTCGACAAGGGTATTAAGATTGACATCGGCGATCAAATAAACCGAACCGCCATCACCGCCATCACCGCCATCAGGCCCACCAAAAGGAATGTATTTTTCACGACGAAAACCAAGACAGCCATCACCGCCCTTGCCTGCTTGTACTTTTATTGTGGTTTCGTCAACGAATTTCATAGCAATAGTTTAGTTGTTTACACTGCACAAACAAAAAACCCCGCCTAAGCGGGGTTTTTATCAAACTTTACAGACTATTCAAACAGACCCTACTCAGCGACCACACTGACAAATTGGCGCAGTTTTGGGCCTTTTCTGGCGAAAGCGACACGGCCATCAACCTTAGCAAACAAGGTGTGATCACGACCTAAGCCAACATTTGCGCCAGCATGAACACGCGTACCACGCTGACGCAGAATAATGCTGCCCGCGTTGATCACTTCACCACCATAACGCTTGACGCCAAGTCGTTTCGACTCGGAATCGCGGCCATTACGCGTACTACCACCTGCTTTTTTATGAGCCATACTTGTCTCTCCGTACGCTTAACACACTAAGCGCTGATGCCAGTGACTTCTAATTGAGTAAAATGCTGACGATGCCCAGCCTGTCGGCGATAGTGCTTACGCCGACGAAACTTGATAATACGAATCTTAGCGCCACGGCCATGAGCACACACTTTGGCAGTTACCTTAGCGCCGTCGATAAACGGCGCGCCGATGGTCACGCTATCGCCATCAACAACCATTAATACATCGCTGAGCTCGACGCTATCGCCTGCGTTCGCTACAATCTTTTCTACTTCAACGATGTCGCCTTTTGCGACACGGTATTGTTTACCGCCCGTTTTGATCACCGCGTATGACACAGCATCGATCCCTATATATTCGAGTAAGCCGAGTATTGTATCTTGTGCTATTCTTCACGTCAATTTACTCGCACTATTTTAAGTGTCGCGAATGGCTCGTGACACACTATTCACTTCTCAGCAGCACTCGACCATGATGGTACTCGACAAGGTAAGCGCCCTGATAGCAGAGGATATGCAGGCCGTAGACGAGCTTATTGGTCAGCGTTTAAGCTCAGATGTGGCGCTGATCAATAAGCTTGGCAGCTATATCGTCAACAGCGGTGGTAAACGATTACGCCCACAATTGGTACTACTATCCGCAGGGGCCCTCGGCTATCAGGGTAAAAAACACCAGCTTATTGCGGCGATTATCGAGTTTATCCATACCGCTACTTTGCTCCATGATGATGTTGTTGATGCTTCGACAATGCGCCGCGGCCAAGAAACAGCCAATGCTTTGTGGGGTAATGAGGCAAGTGTGCTGGTCGGCGACTTTCTCTATTCGCGCGCCTTTGAAATGATGGTCGAGGCTGGCAACATGCGAATTATGGAAATTCTTGCTCACGCCACTAACACCATTGCTGAAGGTGAAGTATTGCAACTACTGAACTGTCACGATCCTGACACCACTGAAGAACGCTATTTAGAAGTGATTCACTCAAAAACTGCAAAATTATTTCAGGCTGCAACCCAGGTCAGCGCCGTACTCACTGAATCAGACACCCAAATCGAGCAAGCCATGGCCGATTATGGCATGCACCTAGGTACCGCCTTTCAACTCATTGACGACGTACTAGACTACAGCGCCAGCTCAAAAGAATTAGGCAAAAATATTGGTGATGACCTAGCTGAAGGCAAGCCCACCCTGCCATTGATCTATGCCATGAACAATGGCAGCAAAGACCAGGCAGGCATCATTCGTGATGCAATAGAAAAAAGTGACCGCGACAAACTGCCCGCTATTATTACCGCCATTGAAGCGACAGGCGCCATCACCTACACTGCCGACTGCGCTGCCAAGGAGGCTGATAAGGCCAGCCAAGCATTGGCCAATATCGCCGACACACCCTACCGACAAGCCTTATTAGCTTTAGCTGAATTCTCAGTGACAAGATCGTTTTAAAGGGAAACTATGGGCATTACTAAGCTTATTATTCTTGCGCTGTTGATTTGGCTTGGCTTTCGAGTCTATCGCGCTATCCAGCAACGGCGACATACGCTTGCAATACAAGCTGCAAAGCCAGACAAACAACTCAGTGGTAATCTCGTTCAATGCCAAGCCTGCGGCGTGCATCTACCCAAAGAGACTGCTGTAGCAGAAAACGGACATTTCTATTGCCCGCCTGATAATAACGATTGTAAGCGCTAATTCTACAAACTTATCGGACTTTATAAGCCTCATAGCAGGCTGTTGAAAAAATCTCAGGCGAGTGCGAGGCAAGGCAAAATCCTGCTCATACCCCGAGGGCACCTGGAAAGCGCAGTTTACACGGAGTAAATAAGCATTTTGAGCCGGATTTTAACGCCGCATCGTGCCGCATGAGGGTTTTTCAACAGCCTGATAGTTAACACTTGCTTGGCTGCGGCCGATCACTATAGCCATGAGCACAAAAGCCAATTATTGGCCAAATACCAACACGCCACCAAACTATAGCGGCCCCGACCGACGCCAAGCTGGAGCAGCAAGCCGTCAAGATGACACCAGCAATACTTGGCGTCCGCTACAACTATTCAATTTTTACCGCTTACTCATCAACAGCAGCCTGTGTGTGCTATTGCTCACTGAGAATTATCACAATTTATTCGGCGACATCAACTCAACACCACTTGCTGTAATAAGTATTTGTTATTTCATTTTCAGCCTATTTTATTTATGGACAGTTGCAACACAAACACCCCGTTTCAATACACAAATTAGCCTGCATGTTATTACTGACATTATTGCCATCACTCTACTAGGCCACTTTGGTGGTAATTTTGGTGGCGATATTATGGTGCTCATCGCAGTTTCTGTGGCCGGTGGTAGCGTACTTAGCACTGGCCGTAACGCGCTATTTTTTGCTGCCTTAGCCAGCTTTGCTGTGCTCATAGACACCTTTTATTCTCATACCGTTAGTTATGCCCATGCTGGAACCCTAGGTATTACTTTCTTCGCTACAGCCATACTGGCTACTTATCTTGCCCAACGTATTCGTAGCAGTGAAAATTTAGCGCAGCAACGTGGCGGCGACCTGCTAACCATGGAGCAATTAACTCGTTATGTTATTCAACGTATGCAAACTGGTGTACTAGTACTCGACAGCAACAACCAACCACAATTGATGAATCAAGCAACGAAAGAATTATTATCCGTAGACGAAAAAAATACGACACAATGCTTTGACATACATCCTGACTTGAAAAGAGAGCTACTACGCTGGCAACAAGACGGGCAATACCAACCAAGCGCCATACAAGTTCAACAAGGTTCTCGCGAATTGATGCCGCGTTTTGCTCAACTCGGTAGACATGATGAAAATGCCGGCACACTCATATTTCTCGAGGATAACACTGCACTTGCACAACAAGCACAGCAACTAAAATTAGCCTCCCTGGGTCGGCTCACCGCAAGCATTGCCCATGAAATTCGCAATCCTTTAGGTGCCATTAGTCACGCTGGCCAGCTATTGGCAGAATCCGCAGACATTCATAAAAACGACCAACGTTTAACCGAGATTATTAGCCAACAATCAAAACGGCTGGACAGAATCGTCGATAATGTCATGCAACTCAGCCAACGTAAGGCAACACATGCCGAGACTATTGATCTTGTGCTGTGGCTTAAACAGTTCAAAACTGAATTTTGCCAAAGCATGGGGCTTAATGAGCATAATATGCAGCTGACTCACACCAACGCCATATATATGACTAATTTCGACTCTAGCCATCTCCACCAAGTCGTATGGAATCTTTGCGCCAATGCACTGCGCCATGGCCAACCTGATCCTGGCAATATAAAAATAGGCTTAAACCTGAGCCATAATGACAAAGATAATTTGCCAATCTTAGACGTCACAGACCCAGGCTTAGGTATTGCCCAAGCCATGCTCGATAAAATTTTCGAGCCGTTCTTTACCACCAATAATTCTGGCAGTGGGCTTGGGCTCTATATCGCACGCGAGCTATGTACCAACAACCAGTCGCGCCTAC
>CAYURS010000005.1:0-13927 GCA_964447165.1 uncultured Thiotrichales bacterium | reverse complement strand
CATCGTCGGCAACCTCAACATCGGTATCAACGTCACCACCATCGACACCATTCAACAGCGCATCAATTTCATCTTGTGAGAGTAAGTCATCCACGTTGGGCGTTCTCTTTTATCATTATTTTTTCCACGTATGTATGCTTATTGCATTACCATGCTGGTAATTAAAAATTCTTCAGCGCCAATTTTGTCTACTGGCTTACCCGTCTCTGCGGCAATAATTTTATTAACAACTGCTAACGCCGCTATGGAAAGTTTTTCCTGACCTTCAACTGTTCTTAATTCCGCTTCTTTTTGTGTGCTAAACAATACACTTAGCTTGCTACGAATCGCAGTAATATGCGTGGTAATATCTGTTTCAATTAGTGGATCACGTGTCAAAACTGATGCATTAATCTGCAGAAAACGTACTTTGGCATTCGGGTCTGAGAGGTTCACAACAAAAGCAGGATCGAGTGCAACATAAATTGCAGGCATCTTAGCCACGGCAATTTCTTCAGCTTGCCCTTCATCTCCACCGTGCTCTTTATCAGCAGAAGCGAAGAAACCACCAAAATGAAGGCCGGCACCAACACTACCGCCGACTACAATCAGTAAGATCAAGATGATCAATACGGTTTTCTTACCGCCGCCCTTCTTTACTTCCTCTTTTTCCTGCGCCATCCCAGTTTCCTTTCTATAATTAAATACCTACGACACTGCTTTAGCAAAAGCTATGCCACGGAGATAGAATAGATAACTTGTTAATTAACAGTTAGTTACAATGTCACTCAAAGAGTGTCAAGCAATAAAGTCGACTTATTGACAGCCCTTAAAGAGGTAAGCGCTGTAGGGTGACAGTAGATTGACTATAGGCCGCTTCGATATGATGTGTGTGACACTAAGAAGCCACGGCATGAATAAAAAGGATTCTGACGCATCCTTTTTTAAATAAATTACTAACAAATTCTTCAGCTAAACGAATTGATCAACCAAGTTGGATGAGTTTAATTCCATAACACCACTATCAATATCGCTCGCTAACAACTCATCACCCTCTATCGTGCTATCGAGTATTTTTCCATTGCTAACTGCCGTGTTCATTCCTTCTCCACTTTGTCCTTCTGCAGTATCACCTTGATTGATATCAGCATCAGCAAGGTTGAGGCCTTGGCTTTCTAACATTTCACGTAGTTTTGGTAACGCTGCTTCAATCGCTTCACGAACCACTCCAAACTGTGAATTAAAAACAACACTGACTTGATCACCGGAAACATTAATACGCAACTGTATCGGGCCAAGTTCAGCTGGATTAAGACGGATTTGCGCTGAACCAATGTTTTGTCCTACCAGCCAACGCACACGTTGTCCTAGCTCGTCGGACCATCGTGAGCTATTTAGCGGCACTGTAACTTGTGTCTGTGTCGGGTTAGACGGCTGCAATGAACTAGTCTCTGCAACAGCACCTAGCAAGGGTTGAGCAATAGTTGCACTACCATTGATTAGACTAGCAATCTGAGCAAGAATTGGGTTTGTATTTACATTAGCATTATTTGCCACGCTCGATAGGTTCGTTTTTGTCAATGTTGCGAGCAGCTCATCAAACCCCACTGGTTTCTTTTGTGTCGTATCAAAGAACGCTTGATTTAAGTCAAAGAAATCATTAAATGCACCACGCACATTACTTAAAGTTACGCTTATTTCTTGGCGTAAACTAGTTTGCGACTGCTCATGCAATACAGCATTACGTACGACCTCCCCTCGGGGCGGTACTTGCTCCGCAACACTATTGATCTTTGATTGTTTATCATCAAGAAAAGAAACTAATTGTGTACGCAATTCATTCACTGCTACTGAATCACTCGCTGTATTAGCGCCCGTAAGTAAACTGCGTAACTGCTCCAGAAGGGTATTTGAACCCGACAATGGCGAAGCTGCCAATGACACTGCATTCGTCACCGACTCAATTTGGCCATCTAAAGAAACAGCCTGAATAGCTAAGGGACTCGTCACATCGAGCGTCAGGTTGGATATCTCCCCGGAGAGTAGCGGCAATAATTTTCCCTCTAGCCTATCAAGGCTTGCCGCAGAGAAAAATAGGTTTGTATCCGTATCCAGCGGTGCTAAGCCAATAAATTCACCTGCTGCTTCAGATAAACCATTGCCTGGTGCAGCCAGCTGCTGAGAACCATCACTAATCACATTGCCAATAATTTCACTAAATAGCTGATTCCCTTCACTTAATTCCGTAATATTTGACAATAAATCAGTATTACTGCTGGTCTTGGTATTCGTCACTACACCAGTGATATTAAGGTTTACTTGTACCGACATGCTTTCTCCTGCCACCTATTTTCTGTTGCTAAACAGTAAAAGGGCAAGTTGTATGCCACAGCGTAGCGTACAGCGTAATATCAGGTAATGTCTCTGCAGTGACCGGTTAGTGATGAAAAACTATGCCGTGTCCTCCTATACGTTGAGCATGATCATCTGTCTCTTTTTGATTGCGTTTTTCATTAAGCTGATTTTCTTCATTGCGGTAACGATCAACCACCTTATCAAAGGCATCCGAGCGAGCGCGTGCTTGCCGCCAATTCACTTTTTTTAATTCAACTTGTCGCTGCGCATCAATAACACGCTGCTTTTGTAAAACAATAGATTGATTTAGTCTGGCGATAAACTCTTGATAGTGGCGAATACGCTCAATACTGGCACCAACTTGTGTCAATTGTTGAAATTTATTCACGTAATCATCTCGATAATACGTCAACTCAACCAAACGCTCTTCGTGCATTTTTAATTCATTGAAACCCTCATTAAGAATACGAGCTGAATTTAGTTGCTCTTTTTGTTTCATATTGGCAACGGGACGCAAGCGTTGAGACCGTGTCATGCACCGTCTCCTTGAGCTGGTGTCGTATCAACAAACAAACCGCCGAGCTGATGGGTACTGTCGTTAAAACTCACATGATGGTCAACATCTTGTTTTAAATAATTAAGTAAGCGCGGATAAGCAGTCACTGCCTGATCAAGCTCAGGGTCTGCGCCAGCCGTATAGGCGCCAACGCTAATCAAATCGCGGTTTTGCTGGTAAGTCGAATAGAGTTTGCGAAAACGTTGTGCCATAGTGTGATGCTCATCACTGGTAATTTGTTTTTTAGTGCGACTAATTGACGCTTCAATATCGATAGCAGGGTAACAACCGCTGTCTGCCATTTTTCGCGACAACACAATATGACCATCGAGAATAGCTCGCGCTGCGTCGACAATTGGATCTTGCTGATCATCACCTTCCGCCAATACGGTATACAAGCCGGTAATAGAACCACCGTTCGCGCCACCATTACCCGCACGCTCAACCAAGGCCGGCAATTTAGCGAAAACAGAAGGCGGATAACCTTTTGTCGCAGGCGGCTCACCAATGGCCAAGGCAATCTCACGTTGTGCTTGCGCGAAACGCGTTAGCGAATCCATCAATAGCAAAACATGCTTACCCTGGTCACGATAATATTCAGCAATGCTAGTTGCTAGCATCGCGCCATGCAGTCGTAACAAAGGAGGATCATCGGCAGGTGTTGCAACAACAATAGAACGTGCCAGGCCTTCTTGGCCAAGCGTATCTTCAACGAATTCTTTAACTTCTCGGCCTCGCTCACCAACCAAAGCTACGACAATTACATCGGCATTGGTATAACGTGTCATCATCCCTAATAACACACTCTTACCAACGCCACTACCTGCGAACAAACCCAAACGCTGGCCACGACCAACCGTAAGCAGCCCATTAATTGCTCTTACTCCAACATCAAGTACGTCACGAATAGGCTGGCGTGCTAAGGGGTTTTTTGTGACACCAGCCAACGGCACCCGATCAGTCGTATTAATCGGGCCACGACCATCCAGTGGTTTACCAGCACCACTAATAACACGACCCAACATAGCATCACCCACCGCCGCATCATAAATTTGACCGGTGGGTACAACACGTGAGTTTGGTAATAAACCACGAATATCACCAGCGGGCATCAAATAGGTACGATCACCTGAGAAGCCAACAACTTCAGCTTCAATAGTATGATTAGCAGTGCTTTGAATAATACATCGGCCACCAACAGGTGCCTGACAGCCTACTGCTTCTAATGTTAAACCCACCATCCGTGTTAATTTACCTTCAACGATAAATGGCTCTTTTTTTTGTACATATTGGCGGCGTGCGACTAAATATTTCTGCCACCGTCTACTGTGTTTTTCATTGGCTACTGTCTGCATCACGCTCCCCACCAAAAATACGCGCAGAGATGGTCGCCACCTGTTTTTCTATTGTGGCATCAATCTGTGATGGCCCCGATACGATACGGCAACCACCACTTGATATGACTGGATCTTCAATAATGCTACAACTATGATCAGCTTCGCTAAGTAACAACGCTTCCTTAACACATGAAGCATCTATGGGATTAAGATGGATACGCCTTGGTTCTGTTGTTATTGGTAAGCTGGCAATTGCCTCTCGCACCACAGCGACAACATGACCTGAATCCAGTTTAATTTCACGTCGAATAATTTGCCGCGCCACCTCAATAGCAAGGTTTACTAATTCTTGTTCAACGTGTTCGTCAATCGCTTCCATGGGTGTCGATAAAAATGATAATGCCTGATCCAGGCATGTCAGCCGTTGATTAAGCTCAGATTGCGATGAGGCCATACCATCTGCAAGCCCACGTGCAAAACCTGCTTTATACGCATCTTGTTCTTGACGCCTATCTGAACGCTGACCTGAGCGTCGATCACTAGTACCAGTGTTTACGCTAGGGCTAGGTGTTTGGCTTACTTGAGGAAATGCCCACGGCTGACAATCAACGGTATCTTCATTGGCGACGTTAGACATATTCCTCGCCCCCACCACCGCCTAGAATAATTTCGCCTGCTTCAGACATGCGGCGTACAATAGCAAGAATTTCTTTCTGCGCAGATTCAACCTCACTAAGCTTAACTGGGCCGCGTGTGTCAATATCTTCGACCAACATTTCTGCCGCACGTTTTGACATATTGCCAATAAATTGTTCTTTCAGCTGCGCATCGGCACCCTTTAATGCAAGAACCAATGCATCACTAGAAACTTCTCGCATCAAAGACTGCATACCTCGATCATCAATATCTTTGATATTGTCGAAGACAAACATTAAATCTTCAATTTTAGTCGCCATATCCTCATCCATGTGTTTAACATTGGTCATGATTTTTTCTTCAGCAGAGCCATCAAGGAAATTAAGAATATTTGCAGCAACTTTTAACCCACCAAAACCTGCCGATTGCATATTACTACCACCAGCAAACTGTTTCTCCATAATGACATTGAGTTCATGTATCGCTGATGGATGAACAGTATCAAGTGTTGCCACACGGAGAATAAGGTCAGAGCGTGTATTTTCAGGTAACATTTGCAACACTGCTGCTGCTTGGTCTGATTCAAGGTAAGACAATACAATAGCAATAATTTGTGGATGCTCAAGTCGAATCATTTCAGCAATGCCACGCGAGTCTAACCACTTTAATTGCTCGAGACCACTGGCTGACCCACCCAATAAAATACGATCCATCAAAGCGCCAGCTTTATCTTCGCCCAGCGCACTGATCATTGTTTTGCGAATATAATCGTCAGAGCCAACACCTAAGGAAGTTTGCGAACCGACGATGGTGATGAACTCCTCAAGCACAGTATCAACCTGCTCTTTGGATATATTCGCTAGTGTTGCCATGGCGCCACCCACTTTTTGCACTTCTTTCGGGCCCATATGCTTGAGGATTTCTGCGGCATCATTCTCGCCAAGAGTCAGCAGTAATACTGCTGCTTTATTTGTCCCCAAATTTAGATTAACAGTTTGCTCTTTATTACCCGCCATCTGTAGTCACCCAGTTTCTAACTACTTGGGCAACAACCTTAGGGTCATCACCAACCATCACTCTTGCTTGTTGTAAATGCGCATCGTAGGAAGCATTACCTGTTGACAACATTGGCACTGCCCCATTCGGCCCTGCGATTGCCGCCCCCTGCGCAGCAAAAGCGGCTTGATCCATTGCGATAGGCTCACCGTTCTCATCTAACGCAACAGCAGATCCAGACTGATTAGCCAATGCAACCGTCGTTGTCGTCGCTTTATTCACCAGGTCTTTCAAAATTGGTTTAAGTACACCAAAGATCAAAATCAGCACACCAAATCCTGCAGCGACTTGTTTTAAGGTGCTGGCAAACCATGACTGTTGCCAAATGGGTGGCGCTGCAAGCTCAACCACCGCTTCAGGCACAGAAAATGATGCATTAATAATGCTCACTTTGTCGCCACGCTCTTCGTCAAAACCAATGGCTTCTTCAACCAGGGTAGTAAAACGCAGAATCTCCTCCTCGGTCAGTGGCGTACGAATAATCTCACCGTCTTCGCCTATCGTTTGATGGTCATTCAATACTACGGCGGCAGAAAGTTTTTGTACCGTACCACTCGCCTGTCGTGTACGGCTGATAGTGCGATCAAGCTCAAAGTTACGTGTTGAACGACGACTTGAATTCAGTCTGCTTGTACCTTCATCAGCACCAACTGGCGTAACAGGCGGTTGATTGGATAAAGCACCAGGCACCCCACCCACTACATTACTACCATCACGCACTTCATCTTCACTCACGACTTCGCTGCGAATTGCTGCGCCTTCAGGGTTATAGGTTTCTGCGGTTTCTTCTCTAAAGGTGAAATCAAGACTAGCAACGACTTGCGCCTTAACAGAGCCCAAACCAAGAATTGGCGTTAAAATATCCTCAATACGTTTCATATAGTGATTTTCAACTTTACGTTGATAATCAAACTGTGTTGAACTCAATTGGGTGTCTTGATCACCACCACTGCTAGTTAATAATCTACCGCGTTGGTCAACCACAGTCACATTATCGATATCAAGATTAGGCACGCTGGCAGATACTAGATGCGCAATAGCACTGGCCTGACCACCTTGAATTCGTTGCCCCGGATGAAGGTGAACCAATACCGATGCGCTGCTTTCTTTTCGATTACGCAAGAAGGCCGATTGTTTCGGCACAGCCAAATGCACACGTGCAGTTTGCACATTAGTCATCGCACCAATAGTACGTGCCAACTCACCTTCTATCGCTCGCTGATAACGTGCGCTCTCCATAAACTGGCTGGTACCAAAACCTTGTTTTTTGTCAAGAATTTCATAGCCTGAATGACTGCTATTCGGTAAGCCTACGGCAGCGAGCTTGAGTCTCGCATTATGCAAATCAGCCGCTGGCACCATAATCGAACCATTGGCGTCAGATACTTTATAGGGGACATTTGATTTCGCTAGCTCTGCTGATACTGCCGCTGTGTCAGTTTCACTCAAGCTACCATAAAGCACACGATAACTTGGCTCTTGTGCCCACATAACAACCCAGACGCCAATCGCTACGCTCGCTGCCAAACCAACCATAAGACCAATTTGGCGTAAAAAAGGTAAGCCATTAAAACCTTGCGACTGTAATGCTATGTTTCCAGTATTAACTAATGCCATTTGTATTATCTCGTCATCTTATTTTATAAGTTATATCGGCATTCTCATAACAGCCTGATACGCCTCTACCAAGCGGTTTCTGACCTGAACTGTCGCTTCGAATGCAATTGATGATTTTTGCGATGCAACCATGACATCACTTAGCGAAATATCCGGGTTTCCCTGCTGAAAACCCTTTACTAGCGCACCTGATTGTTGCTGTATTTCATTAACCGTATTAATAGCATTTGTAAACATTGAAGAAAAACTTTCGGCACCATTAACGGCACCCGCCTCAGCGGGAATGCCTTGAGCCTGCGCAGTCATTGCACGCATTTGGTCTAATAATTGGTTTACTTCAATACTGTTCATTACACACCTCAATACGGATTATTTTTAATATTGCATCTCTTGCAATAAATCATTAAACCAATGCTGCACGTCGCGGCACTTCGATTCCAGAATCACGCATTTTTGCTAATTTATAGCGTAGCGTACGCTGGCTAATGCCGAGCTTTTCAGCGGCTTGTTTACGGTTACCCTTTCTTAAGGCATCAAGAATAAGGTTATGCTCATGACCCAGCATATCTTGCGCTAGATTATCTGCATCGCACCCCGAGGGCGCGTAGATATGCGTCTGCTCAACACTCATAATGCTGGTTTCAAAACCATTAAATGTGGTCAGTTGTAAATCGTCTTCTTCAATTTCATCGCCGAGCTGTAAAATCATTGCACGTTGAATGACATTATCTAATTCACGCACATTGCCAGGCCACGGGTGATTGAGTAAATGTACACAGGCAGCTTTATTTAAAGTAGGTATTGACTTGCCTTGTTTAATCGCGATACGTTCAATGAAGCTTTTTGCAAGCGGGATAATGTCGTCCTTACGCTCACGTAAGGCACTAATTTGTAGTGGAAATACGTTTAAGCGATAAAATAAATCTTCACGGAATTGATAGTTTTTAACTTCAGCAGCTAGATTTTTATTGGTCGTTGCTAAGACACGAACATCCAGCTCAATCAGTTTTTGACCACCAAGGCGTTCAACCTCACGTTCTTGCAAGACTCTTAATAATTTGGCTTGCAAGGCCAAATTCATTTCTGAAATTTCGTCAAGCAATAAGGTGCCGCCTTGCGCTTGCTCAAACTTTCCTGGCGAGGCATTGTAAGCACCGGTAAAGGCTCCTTTCTCATAACCAAACAGGGTTGCTTCTAGCATATTATCAGGAATAGCCGCACAGTTGATGGCAACAAACACACCTTTGCTGCGTGCTGAGTTATCATGAATATAACGTGCTATGACTTCTTTACCAGTACCGCTGTCACCACTAATTAGTACTGTCGCATCACTCATTGCAACACGCCTCGCAATGGTCGTGAGCTTTTTGCTTGCTGAAGAAACTGTAATAAAATTAGTCGCCTGGTCATGTTGAGTGATGTAACGACTGACCATATTAACTAATACTTTGGCATCAAACGGTTTGACCATATAATCAGATGCGCCTTCACGTAACGTTGCAACGGCCTGCTCAATGGTGCCGTAGGCTGTCATTAACAACACAGGTATATCAGCACAAATACGTTTGACTCGCTTTAGCAGTGACACACCGTCCATCGGTGTCATTTGAATATCACTGATAATGAGACCAAGATCATCTTTGCGTTGATTAACAATCTCTAATGCCGAGCGACCATCCCAAGCCGACTCAACGTGATAACCCGCCAGTTTAAGCGTATCGCACAGTGCTTCTCTTAGATCACTATCGTCTTCAACGACGAGTACGATTGATTGATTCATGCCGACCACCTATTTTTCTCACTAGTTTTGGGTTGATGAATGCTTACCGAGGGTAAGCTGATAATAAATTCAGCGCCGTTGCCAATTTCAGAATCAACGCGAATATGGCCACTGTGCGCACGAATGACTTCGCTAACCACAGCAAGCCCCAATCCAGTGCCATTTTTCTTTGTCGTATAAAAGGGTTTAAAGATTTCTTGCTGAGCCTCTTGACTGATACCTGGCCCATTATCATGGATAGTGATATGGACGTTCTCTTTGCCTTTGGCATCAAGCGTTTGCTCAAACGTAATATCGATTTTTCCGTTATCACCACACATTTGAACTGCGTTGACAATGATGTTCTGTATTGCGCTGAGTAAGGTGGTTTGGTTGCCCATCACCACAGCACCTGGGCAATGATTGTTATGAGTAATCTCACAAGCTGTGGTATTGACTTGTGTATCAATGCTGCTGAGTAATTCACTCAACAACCTATCAACAACAATATGTTTGACAGTAAAACGTCCTTTACCTGCAAACATCAATAAATTATTGACCAGGTTTTCTAAATGATTCAGCCGAGAAACAACTTTGTCGGTAAACGATTTACGCGTATGTTTATCACATTCTACTGACTGTAGATTAGTTGCGTAGAGTAGTGCCGATGCCAATGGTGTGCGAATTTGATGCGCTAAAGATGCAGCGACCTCGCCCATCGTTGATAGACGTTTATAACAACGCAGACGATCTTGTAGGCGGTATTTTTCTGTAACATCAGAAATGAGTAACACTTGACCAGGCAACCCATCAAGTGGCTTGGTCGCGATACTGACGTAACGATCGCCTTTAATACGCAAGTAATCGGCATCGCTCGAGCCACTTTCAAAGCAACGATGAATAATGTCGCACCATCGCTGACCTACCAGCGGCTCACCCAACAGGTCACACGCTACTGTATTACTACGTTCTACAAAACCCTTGGCATCGACAACAATCACTGCTGCAGGCAAGGCGTCAAGTAAACGCGTTAAATAAGCAGCAGGCGCTTCATCACCAATAGCGGTACCCGCTGCTGTGTGGATCGGTATCGCAAGTGAATAGTCTTGATCTGGTGCTCCACCAAGGTTATATCGGCGGGTCAGCGTTGCTGTGGCATTTCGCATCAAGGCGCAGCTCGCAGGCAAGGGTTGTTCCCTTGGTAAGAGCTGTAACGCCGAGGCGCAATGCCACAGCAACGCCCGAAGGGTTGGTCTGTCAGTGTCCATGGCGGCGTTGCACTTCTTGTGAAGGGAACAACCCTTCCCTGTGAAGTACGCCTTGCCATGGACACTGACAGACCAACTGATCCGCCGATATAACCTTGGTGGAGCACTAACTGCTGCTCGCATCGCTTCTTGCTCATTATTATTAATAGCCTTATGGACTGTTTAAGCTATTGAGCAAGAAGTATGCCGTGTACCTACTGAAATATTTTGACTAAATATCAATCACTTATATGAGAGCCAAAAAATAGAACGTCAAATTTATGTCGTTTCTTCAACACGTTGAAGACCATATTTACGTAATTTTTCAACCAAGGTCGTGCGCCGTAATTTAAGTCGGTTAGCCGCGTGAGCGACAACACCATCACTATCTTCTAACGCCTGCAAGATAAAATGACGCTCCATCATATTAAGGTGGGTTTTAAGATCGATACCATTGCGCGGTAGGCGCGGCATTTCATTATCATCAATCGCAATGGTGTCAGGTTCGCTTAAGCTGGCACCAACAGATGATGAAATCTCAGCAACATGAACGCGAAATTTTTCAGGTAAGTCAGCGGTATCGACAACACCAAAAGGATACATAATCACCATACGCTCAACGAGGTTAGCTAGTTCGCGTACATTGCCAGGCCATTGATATTCAGTCAGCGCCATGACTGCTGCAGGCGTCAGCCGTACTGAACCACGTTTTTCATGCTCTAAGCGGGTAATAATTTCATTTATTAGTAGCGAAATATCATCTTTACGCTCACGTAGTGGTGACATCTCAATAGGAAACACGTTAAGCCGGTAATACAAATCCTCGCGAAAACTACCATCAGCAATGGCTTTGTCAAGATCGCGATGTGTCGCCGCAATAATACGCACGTCAGCAATCATGGTTTTATTGCTGCCGACGCGTTCAAAGGTACGCTCTTGCAATACACGTAGCAATTTCACCTGCATGTGCATACTCATATCGCCAATTTCGTCGAGAAACAAGGTGCCACCTTCGGCTACCTCAAAGCGACCTCGGCGTGTATTAATGGCGCCTGTAAATGCCCCCTTCTCATGACCAAAAAGCTCGCTCTCCAATAATTCTGCTGGAATTGCACCACAGTTTATCGGCACAAAAGGTTCACCACGACGCGTAGAGTGATAGTGAAGATTACGTGCAACGACTTCTTTACCTGTGCCTGATTCACCTAAAATTAGTACATTGGCATCAGTCTTAGCAACTTGATCAATTTGATCTCGGATCAAACGTACTGTGCGGCTATTACCCACTAAACTGCGAAACAATTCTGGCGTTCTTTTGCCCGCACCCGCGGTCTTTTGCTTGCTCTCAAGAAACAATTCAGCCTGCAATAAGGCCTCGTTAAGCTGGGCGAATTTCAAAGGGAAACTAACGACGGTTAAAACACGACGCATCACTTCAGGGCTAGGACTGCGCTCACCGTCGACATCGGCAAGAACAATAACCGGCACTCCCTTGGCAGTGTTATTAACAGCATCGAGAAAGCCACTATGATCAGAAATAGAAGGCCCTAATAAAATAACTCGTGCTGACGTAGCATTAAATTGCGATAACCAATCATTTTCATCACAGACTGTGACGGATTCACAACCAACGAACTCAAGCGTTTGCTTAATGGTTTGTTGGCGAGCACTATCAGGCTCAACAACAAGCACACTGGATAAAGACACCCCTCCATACCCCTCGATTTCAGCGTTCTAGTGGCTAAGAAAACTCTGAACAAGCCTGTTGAATTTAGGCTGAGTAAAACAATCATGACTTGTTCAGAGCTTCCCTAGGTCGCAATATTTTTCTAACCTAGGCCGGTAGTTAACCACTGAAATCAACGAATGTCAAAATTCTGACGTCTAATACCTTGTTAAGAGTCTCTAGCCTGTATTGCGTGATTGCCGACGAGCCAAGGCCACTGCTCGGCGATGATGGCGAAATATAAATTTATCAATCCAATCACGACTGCGCTCACTGACAGCATCATCAAATGTCACAGTCAATAGTGGGCATAACTCATCACCTATCGCCGTTACCGTTCCAGCCAGCACTAATGGTTTGGGATATTTAGAGCTCATGTATAAATCAACCAAAACATGGTTACCTATTTCCATGGGTTCAGTACTACACCACTGTATTGCATTAGAACGTAGTATGACATCGACTGATGGCGGCAATTTAACTTCCCGTTGATACAAACCAGTAAGCAACTCAAACATAATATTAATTTTATATTCTAGACGAAGAATATCTTGAGCATCCACATTACTGTCGTCAGGGTTTTCTTTGGGCGTATCTTCAATCACCATAATGGCATGAAGTGTTTCTTCATTGCTTATCTGAAACGCCAAATATTCATTGCCTAGTGGCAATGTCTCTACTACCTGAAAATTTAGAGGTAAATTATCTTCAAAGGCAAGACTCTGACCGAGGTGGTCACCACTATTTGAGATATTTGTCATAAAACAACGCTCGCTAGCCCATCAATGAATAAAGGGGGCAACACTCAGCCGCATTGCTGATAACTTTGACACGCTTTGCGTGAATGGCGATGCTCATTAATATCAGCAGCAATAAGACTGCGTTTTTTTTCACAAAGACAGCTAATTTCTTGGTCAAGTTTCATCAACCATTTAATATTATCTCTTACTATTGTAGTCGCCGATAGCGGTATCGAGCCATCAAAATATTGTTTAATCAAAGGCTGTCTTTGTGTCTCAATTTCAGTGACTTCAGGCCAATTATCTTGCTGAGCATGGCCAAGCATTTGTTGGCTCATTGTCATGACTTTCGACCATAGGATGTGGCTATAAGACATAATATTAATGTCTGGAAATTAAGCTGAAACGCCAACTGATTGTGATGCGGCGCCTAAATTTCCCGCCGCTGGGTCTGGAATATTATCCCAACCATTTTTAATGCTATTGAGTAATCTAGCAACCTCATCTAAGGTGTCTACGTCATTATTCACACTGGCATGCATTAATTGACGAACCATATAGTCATATAATGCGTCTAGGTTTGTTGCAATTTCACCCCCTACTTTGTGATCCAGGCTACGGCGCAAACCATTAATAATAGAAATCGCATCAGCCACTTGCTTTCCTTTGCCACCAATATCACCGCGTGTGATCAGTCCCTTTGCCACTGATATGCGATCTAAAGCACCTGCCATTAACATCTGGATAATGCGATAGGGTGTCGCGTTCATCACACCACTTTCGTTAGCAACCTTGCTATAGTTTTTGACAGCCCCTTGAATATTCAATGACATTTCCTGCTCCTTACGAACAAATTCTGCGCTAACAGCGATTTAACGCTTTTCTACCGAATACAGACAAGCAAATAACGATCCACTTT
>CAYURS010000004.1:0-14744 GCA_964447165.1 uncultured Thiotrichales bacterium | reverse complement strand
TGCAACGCTTGTGATTTAAAATAGCCAGTGTTTTCGCAGCATCCCAAGACCCTTTCTGGGGTATAAGGCCCAAGCCAAATTAGTAGTTCCTTAAAGGTGCGTCTTAAGCGCTCTGTTTCCAAACCAAATCGAGTTGCCGTGCAGCGCGCACATCATCAAGACGACGTACAGGCAGTGTATGCGGCGCCGCCTTAACCATTTCGGCATCACGATGACATTCTTGCAGTATTGCTGCCATGGCCTCTACAAAGGCATCAAGCTCATACTGAGTTTCCGTTTCGGTGGGTTCAATCAAAAAACATTCTGGCACTAACAGTGGAAAATAGGTTGTCGGCGCATGAAAGCCATAGTCGAGCAGTCGCTTAGCAATGTCCATTGCGGTGACGCCTAATTCTTTTGCTTGTTTTTTTAAGGTAAGAATAAATTCATGGGTGGCGCGGCGCTCAGGATAGGCCATGTCAAAGCCTTTCTCTTTTAAGCGCACCATCATGTAGTTAGCATTCAGGGTGGCGTATTCAGCAACACGCACCATGCCATCGGCGCCTAATAAGCGCGCATAAATATAGGCGCGTATTAACACGCCGGTGTTGCCCATGTGTGCAGACAAACGACCAATAGTGTTTGGGTAATCTCGTTCTGTGACGATGCGATAAGACTTGCCGTCATAGGCAACCATCGGCACAGGTAAATAAGGAATCAATCTTTCACTAACGCCAACCGGCCCAGCACCTGGGCCACCACCACCATGGGGTGTTGAAAAAGTTTTATGCAAATTCATATGAATGACATCAAACCCCATATCACCGGGCTTGACCTTGCCAAGAATGGCATTAAGGTTGGCGCCATCGTAATAAAGCAGTCCACCGGCTTGATGAATAATTTTTGCGATCTCGGCGATTTTGCGTTCGAACACACCCAAGGTAGATGGATTAGTTAGCATAATGCCAGCAGTTTGTGGGCCGACAGCTGCACGCAGCGCATCAAGGTCAACATCACCGTTTGCATCTGTGGGTATTTCACGTGCTTTATAGCCGCACATCACAGCTGTCGCGGGATTAGTGCCGTGCGCTGCATCAGGCACTAAGATTTCACTACGCACACCGTCATTACGTGCGTCATGGTAAGCGCGAATCATGGCAACCCCCGCAAACTCCCCTTGCGCGCCAGCCATAGGCGATAGCGATACTTGCTTCATGCCGGTAATGTCTTTAAGCATTTCTTGCAGTTCATATAAACAAGTCAGCGTGCCTTGATTATGCTTTGCTGGAGTGAGTGGATGTTTGCGTAATAAGCCTGGCAGCATGGCGAGCTTATTACAGGCACGTGGATTATATTTCATGGTGCAAGAACCCAAGGGGTAAAACTGCGTATCAATAGAAAAATTCTTTTGCGATAGCTGTGTGTAATGACGCACAGTTTGCATTTCAGAGACGGCAGGAAGTTTAGGCGCTGCGTCACGCAAACAAGACTGCGGCAAATCGCTGATGTCAGCCATTACGCTAGGAGACTGGCTTGGGTTGCGCCGCTGATCGACGCTGCGTTGAAAAATTAACATGATGCCTTATTCCCTAATGATGCTCTAATTATCGTTACTGGCGATAGGTGGCCGATCCGCAGCTGGGCGCATGACTGTTTGCATAGCATTGCTGTACGCTGTGATATCTGCCTCAGTTTTTGTTTCCGTTGCACAGACAACAATGGAGTCGCCTAATTCCGGGTAGTCATTGCTTAGATCGTAACCACCGAGAATACCGTGTTGGGTTAATTCATCGAGCACTTCAGCGCCAGGCTGTGTTAGCTTAAGCACAGACTCATGAAAGTAAGGGCTATTGAACGCTGGCTTTACTCCAGTAATTTTTTTCAATTGTGTAATAAGCGACACCGTGTTTTTATGGCTAGCGGCAGCGACACGTGCCAGCCCATCGGCACCAAGCAAAGACATATGGATGGTGGCAGCAGTGACCATCAAGCCTTGGTTAGTACAAATATTTGATGTCGCCTTGGAGCGACGAATATGCTGCTCGCGTGCTTGCAGGGTCAGACTAAAGCCTTGTTTGCCTTCAACATCAACGGTGCGACCAATAATACGACCAGGCATTTGACGGACAAATTTTTTCTTGCAGCACATAAAGCCAAAGTAAGGGCCACCCGAAGACAGGGGAATACCTAAAGGTTGGCCTTCGCCGCAAACAATATCGGCGCCATGTTCACCCCATTGCCCGGGTGCTTTGAGCAATTGCATGGCGATGGGGTTAACCACAGCAATCACTAAAATATTATGTTTGTGTGCCCAATTAGTTAGCGCATCAACGTCTTCAATGACACCAAAAAAGTTCGGTTGTGGAATAATCAGTGCACTGATGTCATTGCTGTTAGCAATGCTGTCTTTAAGGAGTATATGGCCTGATTTTTTATCATAATCGAGTTCGATTAATTCAATGTTTTGGCTTGACACAATTGAACGAACTGTACGACGATAATTTGGGTTTACTACTCGTGGCATTAAGATGCGTTTGGCTGTTTTTTTACGTTGGCTGCGTACTGCCATTAATACCGCTTCCGCCAAGGCCGAGCCACCATCGTATAAAGAAGCGTTTGACACATCCATGGCCATGATTTCAGCCATCATAGTTTGGTATTCATAAAGTAGTTGCAGTGTGCCTTGACTGGCCTCTGCCTGGTATGGAGTGTAGGCGCTATAAAATTCACCACGCGTGGTAATTTCCCATACGGCTGCGGGAATATGATGTTCATAGCTGCCAGCACCAATAAAGCATTGCAGGTGGACATCTTGTTCAGCGCGCTCAGACATTAAGCGACTAATTTCCATCTCAGAGAGTGCAGTAGGTAACTTGCTTAGCTTATCAATGCGTAATTCGGTAGGTATTTCATCGAATAGTTGTTCGATGCTATCAACACCAATGGTGTCGAGCATTGCCTGGGTTTCTGCGTCGGTATGAGGGATAAATGGCATTAGTGGTTATCAGCTTCGGCTAATTTGTTATAGGCATCGGCATCAAGTAGATCATCAACTTCTGCTGCAACAGAGGGTTTAAGTTCAAACAACCAACCGCCTTCATAGGGGCTTTGATTGACAATTTCAGGTGCATCGGTAACAGCGTCATTAACGGTAGTAATTTCACCGCTAAGAGGGCTGTAGATATCGGATGCGGCCTTAACCGATTCAACCACAGCACATTCTTCACCAGCGCTGACTTCAGTGCCAACTTCGGGTAACTCCACAAATACCATGTCACCGAGTAAGTCTTGTGCATGATCGGTGATACCGACGCGCACAGTGCCGTCGTCAAGGTTTTCCACCCATTCGTGACTTTTGGTGTATTTCATTTGTGTTGGAATGTCGCTCATGATGTTAGTTCCTGGCAGTGATTATTAGAGATATCTATTAGACGAGACATGATTTGCCTTTGCGAACAAAGGGTGGCTTGACGATACGCACGGTGACAAATTTACCGCGCATATTTACTTCACAATGGTCTTTGATGTGGCGCTTGATTCGCGCTAGGGCAACAGAATGTCCCAGCGTGGGGGAGAAACTACCGCTGGTGACCTCACCCACTGACTCACCATTGGCAAACACCTTTTGGTGGTTGCGTAGGACGCCGCGCCCTTCCAGTACTAGTCCAACAAATTGGTCGTGATTCCCTTGTGTAGCTTGTGCTGCTAATGCGTCGCGACCAATGAATTTACGCTCTTCTGGTTTCAATGCGATGACCCAGGCCAAGCCAGAAACCAGTGGTGTAACACTTTCATCCATATCGCTACCGTATAAATTCATACCGGCTTCCAAGCGTAAAGTATCGCGCGCGCCAAGACCACAAGCTTTTACGCTGTTATCAAGTAATGCTTGCCATAAGGTGGGTGCTTGTTCATTTGGCAGTATGATTTCATAACCGTCTTCACCGGTATAGCCAGTGCGCGCAATAAACATGCTCTGGTGATCTACCGCCACGAAGGGTTTAAGTCCTTTACACTGCGCTGTTATTTCGCTGCCCAGTACAGCATGTGTTTTAGTACGCGCATTAGGCCCTTGCACTGCGATCATGGCAAGATCGTCGCGCTCATTAATATTAACGGTATAGTCAGCAGCTTGTTTGGCGATCCAGGCAAGATCCTTGTCACGTGTTGCAGCATTGACGACCAGGCGAAACCAGGTCTCGGTCATGTAATAGACAATGAGATCATCGATAATGCCACCGTCTTCTTTAAGCATGCAGGTATAAAGTGCCTTACCTGAGATTTTGAGCTTGTCGATGTTATTGGTCAGCAAGTGTTTAAGAAAATCACGCACGCCATCGCCCTGTAAATCGACAACCGTCATATGACAAACATCGAACATGCCGGCATCGTTACGAACTTGATGATGTTCGTCGATCTGAGAGCCGTAATGGATAGGCATATGCCAGCCACCAAAATCAACCATTTTGGCGTCAAGCTTTATGTGTTCAGGGTGTAGTACAGTTTGCTTCATTCAGACTCACAGTATTAACAACAAAAAGGCGACAGCCACTATTATGGCGTCGTCCCTCTGTCCTGTGTGCCTGAGAGATTAACCTGCATTTCTCGCTACCTGGTGAGAAATATGGGTTGGCCCCTTCGGCGAGTCATTCGCAATGACTACTCTCCAGAGTCAACATCTTGTGTGGTTCATGATACCTGAGCGTTTACGGACGTGTTTGCGCCTTCGGTGCTCTATATATTTATCTATACAGAGACTCTCCCACAAAAGAGACATGTTGATGGCGTGATGTTACCTAGTCAACAAGCAAAAACCAAGTTTTATACGTAGTTAAAAGCCACGTGAAGCCGTTTCGTCTTTGTTGCCATTGTGGTTGACGCTGGTGCGGGTCATGAGCCAGATAGCGGGGAGTGTGGCAATAACAATAATCAGCGCTGCTGGTGCTGCTAATTCGAGCATTTCTTCACTGGCTTCTATCCAGATACGCACTGGCAGGGTATCAAAGCCAACTGGCCTTAATAATAAGGTGGCGGGTAGTTCTTTAATTGCGTCGATGAACACCAAAACCCAGGCGCTGGCCATACCGCCACGAATCATTGGCAAAATGACACGTTTCAGGTTTTCCAATGGGCCAGCGCCGAGCACGCGCCCAGCCTGTTCTATAGAAGGTGTGAGTTGTTGCATGGCGGCTTCTTGTGACTGTATTGCTAGCGGTAAAAAACGAATGACCAGTGCCAACACCAATAACGTTAGTCCACCGTAGAGTGCTGGCAAAGCGAAAATAGCAAAGCTGATAATGCCTAGTGCGACGACGGGGCCAGGCAAGACAAAGCCAACACTGGAAAAATATAAGCAGGCACTACTTAGCCACGATTTGGCGCGTGTATGAAATAAACCAATAGGTAGTGCGATAATCATGGCGACGGTTGCCGCTAGCACGGCAACCGTTAGTGAGTTAAATGTATAACCCCAAAAGCGACTATCAATAGCACCGCTGATGATAGCTTGCCAACTCCATTGCAGCATCCACAGTAACGGCACTATAAAGGCAAACAAGCAAATTAACCCAAGCCAAAACCAAATAATAAATAACTCGCCTGTGCTCGCTTTGCGTGGGTTGTGGTGGCGTGATTGTGCATGACTACAATACTGTGCCCGACGGCGAAAAAAACGCTCGACAATGATAAAGGTAAGACTTAATGCAACGAGTATTAAACTTAAGCCAGCAGCTGCTTCATAATCCAGGCGGCCACTGAGTTGCAAATAAATACTTAAAGTAAAGGTTTGGAAGCGCAGCATGCTCACTGCGCCAAAATCAGACAAGGTGTGCAAGACAACAATCGCCATCGCTGCGGCAATGGCAGGACGCATTAAAGGTAAGCTGACACGCCAGAACACGGCAAGAGGGCTGGCGCCTTGAATGCGTGCCGCTTCTTCAAGGCTGCGGTTAGCATCCATTAAGGCAATGCGCACCAGTAAAAAGACATAAGAAAACCCGGCTAAAATTAATACCAGTGCCGTTCCCCAAATATTGAAAATATCTAAAGAGTGGCCAAAAAAGGCTAACCAGATTTGCCCTAACCAACCATCATCAGCCGTTATCACCGTGTAGATGTGGGCAAACACATAAGTAGGAATAGCCAAGGGTAATATCAATAGCCAGCTGATGATACGGCGCCCCTTAAAATCACGACGTGCAACCAACCAGGCTGCGCTAACACCTAGTACTAAACAGCCAATAGCAACTAATACACTGAGTGACAGTGTGTTGACTAATAGCTCGGAGATTCGATTTTGCCAAAGTCCGGCCCACTCAACAAGTGTCAGCCCACTGCTTTTGTAGACGACAAAAATAAGTGGAATGGCCGCCAGCAATGCGACAAGACTGGCAGTGCTAGCGAGAGGGCGTGCTACTGAACGCATGGCTATTCGGTGCCCATCAATGGTAACTTGTTGGAGTCCTAAGGCATACCAATTGAATCGATTAGATCGAAAGTGCGGTTACGTTCGGCACCTAATCTATGCATGGCCACATTAGAAACCTTAAAGCTACCAGCAGCTGGGATTCCGCTTGCAGCAGCAATACCAGGCCGAACCGGATATTCACGGTTGATTTCGGCAAAGATTTTTTGGCCTTCCTCTGAAACTAAAAAAGCAACAAATTGTTTTGCTGCATCGATATTTTTGCTGTGTTGGCTAATAGCAATACCTGCAACATTTTCGGCAATACCCATGCCGTCTTCTCCCTGGTCTGGCAAGACGATTCTAATTGGTGCATCGGGTGCTACTGCTAAGTGGCGGTAGATATAGTAATGGTTAACTAAGCCCACATCGGCTTTGCCTTGTGCCACCGCCTTAACAACCTTGCTATGTTTATTAAATACCTTGCCAGCGACATTGGCTTTCATGCCATTTAACCAATTACGCGTTTCTTCTTCACCTGCAGCAAGCATATAAACAGTGGTCCCAGCGATGTAGCTGCCGTTGGCACTATGTGTAATGGCGAGCCGTCCTTTAAGTGCAGGGTCTGCCAGGTCAAAAATAGAGCTAATAGAGTCTGTATGCTCTGCTTCGGTATTGACTACCAACACACGCATACGGCTGGACAGACCAACCCAGGCATTATTCGGTGCACGATATTGCGCTGGAATATCAGCAGTTAACGCCTCAGGCAGGGGTAGAAATAAGCCTTTATCTGCGCCAACTTGCAGATTACCCGCATCATTACTGAGAAACAAATCAGCTTCGGTTCGTTTGCCTTCGAGGATGAGTTTGTTGAGCAGAGCGGTCGATTTAGCCGCATGTAGAATGACCTTGATGCCAGTTTTTTCGGTAAATGCCTCAACAGCAGGCAAAACGAATTGGTCGCTACGGCCAGAGTAGACCACCAATGGTTCTGCAGCGATGACAAATTGGCTCGAAAGTGGCATTACTGTTGCCAATATCAGTATAAATAAACGTTTTAGTCCTAACATTAGCCTAAACTCCCGCAATATAAAGCTAATGATAATCATTATCATTAATAGCCTCAAGTGCTATCTTCAATAATGTGCAAATGTGTTTGTCTAGTACTCGCTTGAGACTTTTTTAGTAGCTTATTAGTAATATATTGCTTTTATTTGCCCGCAGCCAGGCGCATAAATAATGGCGTAGTTTTTGGCAGTGCATTGACTGCGACAAAGCCAGTATTTCTCGCCCAATTAAGCAGGTCGTTGTTATTGCTGAAAAGTTTGTTGAGTCCATGGGTGGCGGTGAGCATGGCGAGGTTGCCGGTTTTGCGAGCGCGTTGATATTTTTTTAGCGTGTGTTCACGACCGATGTCACGTTTGTTTTCCAGCGCGGTGTTAATAGTTTCAGCAAGACAGGCTGCATCGAGCAAACCCAGATTAACGCCTTGTCCAGCTAATGGATGAATGCTGTGGGCAGCATCACCAATCAATGCAATGCGCGGTGCGACGTAATCGTTGGCGTGTTGTGCTTTGAGTGGAAATGCGGCACGTTCGCTGGCTAGCGTGATTTGGCCAAGTTCGTTTTGAAAGGCAGCGGTGATTTCTGATTCAAAGGTTGCTTTATCCATAGCCATGAGTTCATTGGCGTAATCATCTTGTGCTGACCAGACAATACTACAACGACCATCGGCTAAAGGTAGTAAGGCCAGTGGCCCGGTGGCCAAAAAACGTTGCCAGCCACATTGTTGATGTGGCTTTTCGGTTTTGACATTGGCGATGATGGCTTGTTGTTGGTAGCTCCAGTCTGTTGTCTCAATATTGGCTAATTGACGTACTTTGCTATGTGCACCATCGGCACCAATAATCAGTTTTGTTGTGATGTTTTTTTTATCGTTGGTGGTAATGGTCGCCTGATCTTTTGCTACAGTGAGCGCTGCCAGTGAGACGCCGAGTTTTAATGTCACCGAACGTTGATAAGCCAGTGCTTGATGTAAGGCTTGTTGGACGCGACGATTTTCGATGATATGACCGAGATAGGCTGTGCCTGTATCAGCGCTATCAAAGCTCAATTTGTTATTGGCATCTTCATTCCATACGTGTAGGGCGCGAAACGGGCTAGGTCGTTCTTTAATCAGGTTTTGCCAAATACCAAGTGTGTTAAATAATTCGCTCGATGTGCTGGTAAACGCTGAAACTCTTAAATCGTAAGTATCGCCATAGTCATTATTAGGCCAATCAACTGCGGGTTTATAGGCATCGATGACCAGTAGTTTTAAACCGCTGTCAGCCAGGGTGCAGGCAAGGGTTGCGCCAACGATGTTGGCACCGACAATAATGATGTCATAGTCGTGTTGCATGATTAATCAGAGGCTTCTTAACGGTATTCCCCGTGCTAAACGAGGTTGTTTGCCGGCGATACCCATGGTTTGTCGTGCCAACATTTTTTTTATCGGAGGTAATAGATCAATACTGACTAAGCCGATATTACGCAATAGCTTGATTGATGTGAGTGGGTTACTAAAAATGCTAACCAAGCCTTCTGTAAAATTGATAACGCGTTGTTGATCGCTTTGTCGCCATTGTTGGAAGGTTTTTAAACTCGCTTCATTACCAATATCAAGGTTCTTAGTTAAGGCATCATTGATTGTTTCGGCTAATACAGCAATATCTCTGACGCCTAAATTAAAACCTTGCCCGGCAACTGGGTGCAAACTGTGCGCGGCGTTACCGATCAATACGGCACGTTTGGCGAGGGTTGTTTCTGCTTTATGTAAAGCCAAGGGGTAAGAGCTACGTTTGCCTACTTTGATTAGTTTGCCTAGGCGATCGCCAAAGCGCCCTGATAACCGGTTTAAAAATACCTCATCGCCAAGATGTAAAATCTCTTCAACTTCGTGATGCCAAACGGTATAGACCAGGGCACAACGTTGCTTACTTATAGGTAGTAGGGCTAATGGGCCGCTATCGGTGAACCGTTCATAAGCGGCGTTATGGTGGGGCTTTTCTGGTGTGATATTGGCGACAATAGCAGTTTGACCGTGGTCATGTATTTGTGTAGCAATGCCTAATAGTTCGCGAGTTTTAGACTGTGCGCCGTCCGCACCAACCACTAGAGAACAGCTTAGCGTTTTATAATTGCCGTCTTGTTCTATAGTCACTTTAGCCTTTTCATCGGTGATATCCAGTGCTGAAATCCGTGCTGGACAAATAAGCTCGACGTTAGCTAAATTTTGCAGACGTTGTTTAAAAGTTTCACCGATAGCGCGAGTTTGCGTAACAAAACCGAGTGCATTAACGCCATAGTCTTTGGCATGCAGTCGCGTGGCGCCAAAATGACCACGATTGCTGATAGTGATAGATTCGATGGGTGTTGCGGCCTTAATAATGTCGGGCCATAAACCCAACGTGTTAAATATTCGATAGCTGGCTTGTGATAAGGCGATATTGCGATCATCGTAGCTGGGTTGCGCGGCGTCGCGAAATGGAATCGCTTCGATAATGGCGATGCGCAGTTTATTATCGTTGGATTTAAGATTGCCCAAGGCGCAGGCAAGTCCGCCGCCAACGAGGCCGCCGCCAACGATAATAACGTCGTAGTCGAGTTGTGCACTCGACATTAAGCGGCCTGCATAATGGCTTCAATGTTGTCGGCATGTTTCGGTGCGGCAGCACTTAACACTTTGTTGCCGGTGCGCGTAACAACAACATCGTCTTCGATACGAATACCAATGCCGCGCCAGCGTTTAGCGACTTTTTTGCAATCAGGTGCTATATATAAACCCGGCTCGACTGTTAGCACCATACCAGGGCGAAGTTTTAACCACTGTTGGTTTTGTTTGTAAGGCCCGACATCATGCACATCCAACCCTAACCAGTGGCCGGTACGGTGCATATAAAAATCTTTATAGGCGCTATCTTTAATCAGCTGTTTGTAATCGCCTTTTAATAAGCCGAGTTTGATGAGGCCTTTGGTGAGCACACGCACAGCGGCGTCATGGTGTGCGTTATAGCGGAGACCAGGCTGCACTTTTTTTATCGCCGCAAGTTGTGCCTTTAATACCAGGTCATACAGCGCGCGCTGTTCTGTGCTAAAACGGCCATTGACTGGAAAGGTGCGCGTAATATCGGAAGCGTAGTTATCGACTTCAGCGCCGGCATCGATTAACAATAAATCGCCATCGTTTAATACAGCGTTATTTTCGGTGTAGTGCAATATGCAGGCATTTTTCCCGCCAGCAACGATAGATGGATAGGCGGGTGAGTGGCTGCCGTGCTTCATAAAACAATGCGTTAATTCAGCATTGATTTCATATTCATTCATGCCAGGTTTACACTGTTGCATCGCTTGAATATGCGCTTCAGAGGCAATGTTGGCTGCACGTTGCATGAGTTTAATTTCAGTAGTGGATTTAACCAAACGCATTTGATGAACAATATGTGCCAGCGAAACAAACTGTGAGGGTTCGCTAGCACCGCTACGTGATTGATTACGCAAGGTTTCGACTTGTTGTGTCAGTAGTTGATCAAATTCGTGATCGTGACCAAGGGTATAAAAAATTCGCTCAATAGCACTCATCCATTCGCCGAGTTTGTCGTGCAGGATTTCAATGTCATAGGCTTCGTCAGCAGCAAAATGCTCAATAGCGCCTGCCGGGCCATAACGATGCCCATGCCAGATTTCGAGCGCACGATCACGTTGTCGACAAAACAATATAAAGCGCGATTTCGATTTTTCACGTAATAACACCATGACAGATTCAGGCTCGCTAAACCCTGTCAGATAATAAAAATCACTATCGGGTCGAAACGGGTAATGGACATCACGATTGCGAATTTTTTCCGTTGCAGTAGGCAAGATAGCCATGCTGTTTGGGCCCATTTGTTTAAGTAGTCGCTGGCGGCGTTTACTGAATTCACTTGTCATAGGTAGGGGCGCTCTATTAGAGAGTGTCTCTGATTTATTTTAGAAGGAGTACGAGGATACGCATCAACCGTCAGTGTTTTAGGCAACGCAGAAGTATTCTCGAGGCGCGCAGCTGAATATTTTAGATATAAGTTGCGAAGTTTACCAGAGACTCCTTTAATGTAAGGTGTCTTCGGAGTGCTTGCTATTTTCATCGACCAGGGTAAAGGTCCCGACGCGCAAGTATTCGACCAGTTCCATGTAGGCAGACTCTTCATCTTCACCTTCTTCAAATTGTTCTGCAAGTTGTGCCATGGCGCTAAAGTCTTCAACGATTTCACGGCTGGCTTCTGAAAGCGCGTCGAGGGTTTTTAGGCCACTTACGCTGAGGCCAAAAAGAAATCCTTGGCACCAAAGGCTGAGCGCTTGTGTGCGTGAAGCAATAGATTCACTGTCTGCTGGCAATAATGGGCTAAAATCGTAGTTCATATCACTCAGTTGGGTGCGTGTGTGATGGTGTAATGTGGCCAGTTCGGCAATGGCGGCGGCATGTGTTGAGTTAGTGTGTTGTGTTGTCTGATTTTTAGCTAAAAACTGTGCAAATAATTCACTTGGTGATTCATGCTCCAGAGCCTGTTCCAGCGAAAGCGTGGGGGTATCCTCTACTGAAACCCCTTCGGGCTTCCTGCACTCATGTCTGCCTTCGGCATCCACCTTATACCCCAGGGCACCTTTTCTACCGTCGGCATTCACCTTGTCATCTAGGCCAAGCCAGTCACTGCGCTGGCTGTCAGGGTCAAGGCTTAACATACCGCAAAGAATGCCGTGCGCTTCAGCACATTCAACCGTTGCATCAAGGTCGCTTAGTAAGTGTTGGTAATCATCGTAATCAGGCATGGCAGTGTACTAGAATTATTATGCGCCAATAACTCGTGCTCGCTGCAATATTGGCTAAGATTTAGGTGTCAGAATGCCAGTATAGCTGAATAGGTGAAAAATAATGGCGTTGACCCCCTTATAAGGCCGATTTATAGTAGCGCAATCATTCTTTGGAGGTGACTTATGGGTGAGTCAAGCGCCCCGAATATTATCGATTTCCCTCGCTTTGAGTTTTGGGTTGGTGAACTTATCGATACCTGCGAGCAGCTCAAGCAGGAGAATATGAATTTGCGCCAAGAGCAATCAACGTTGCTTGATGAAAAAACATGTTTGGTAGACCGTAATAATAGGGTTACGCAGCGTTTGCAAACCTTGATTGGTCGTCTTAAAAAGATGGAGGCAGTTTAATGGAGACTGATCGTGCGTCAGTTGCGGTTCAAATTTTAGATAAGGAATATCGTTTTTCTTGTCCTGAAGAAGAGAGCGAAGCCTTGGTGGGTGCGGCGCGTTGCGTTAATCGCAAAATGGCTGAAATTCGTGACTCAGGTAAAGTCATTGGCCTCGAACGGATGGCCATCATGGTCGCGATTAATATCGCCCATGAGTTGCTTGATCTTAATGGCTCGAGTAGGGGTACGAATGCTGAATTGCCCAAACAGCTTGCAGTATTGCAAGATAAGGTTGAAAAAGCGATTAGTCATGCGCGTCAGATAGAGATCTAGTTTGCAACAACGCTGTTGCTTTGTTAATAAAAAGCATAAAATGGTGGTGCACTTTCTGCGGCGTTTGTTATACGCCGACAAACCTCTTGAGCTATAAGTATAAACCCGGGAGGCTTCGCGAGAGTTGTTGTGCATGTCCGCTTGGCGGAAAGCCTGATACGCTCGCTTGTCCACCCACTTGAACCCTTGGTTCAAGAATGTGGCTAGTGACGGCGACTGTGGAAAGTGCCTTATTTTTTAATGATGACTAATGACTAGAAAAAAAAGTCGGCAACGAAGCTCTTTGCGGGAAGTGCTACGCGCAAAACGACGACAGTTAATGGGTTTTGATCGTATCGATAAGACCCATGCACTGATCAAACAAATTCTGCGTCACCATGCTTATCAAACGGCTAAACACATCGCATTTTATGCTGCATTTGATGGCGAGGTAGATATTGCGCCATTATTGTTGCATGCATACAACAATAATAAACATTGTTACCTTCCAGTTATATCAAAATTTTCTAGTCAACGATTACGTTTTGCACCTTACTCTCATGGTGTGGCAGAAAAATTAAACCGTTTTGGTATAAGCGAGCCTGTTTACCGGGCTGGAACAACCTGTTCGGCATCAAAACTTGACCTCGTTTTAATGCCGCTAGTTGGTTTTGATGCGAGCGGGCAACGTTTAGGGATGGGTGGTGGCTATTATGATCGTTGTTTTGAGTTTCGTCGCAACCGATCACATTGGAAGACACCTTTGTTATTAGGCGTTGCTTTTGAATGCCAAAAAGTTGATACATTGGCTAGCCAACCCTGGGATGTGGCCATGGATGCCTGCATTACAGAGGAAAAAGGTTATGAGTTTTAATATTGAAAGACAATTCCAGGCACCATACCAGCATCAGTGATTTAAAAAGGCATCTCTCTAATAAAACAGAGTACCGGAGTGGTGTACGTAATAATTAAGTGGACTATTAGAATGGACGCTCAAAGGCGTGTTGGTGGGAAGATATTCTACCTTGGGTACGCAGAAAAGTATCTCTCAAGAGGAGGCTAAAAAGAGCTCTCTTGAGGGGGCATAGTCCACCACTGCAACTACTAAACCCACACAATTGTGCAATCTTGTAGATTGTGAGCAAGTGTTCTATAGAATTTCATAGCTTTCGATAGGCAGGATAAATTCCATGATTCGATAGATGATTTTAAAAATCACGTTAGTTGAATTTGATGTGAAGAAGTTTAAGTGCATTGCTATTGCTAACAGAGTTAAAACAATGTGAAGCGTTTAGCAAAGAAGCGGTTGCTTGAAAAAGAAAGCAACTTTACGTCATGACTATAAATAAAAAGGAATGGATATTCATTAATAAACTGTTGTGATAGGCGCTACATTGCATTATTTTTTCTTTTGTTGGATTAGCAGGCCTAAATTTTTTCCTAACAAAGCTCAATTCATCTCAATCAGTGTCGATATATAGGCTGATACAAAACCTGTAATAGTTAAATTGTTAATATTGATTTGTTAAGTTCGCAAATGGTTCGGTGTTAAAAAAACTGGCATTGTTTGTCAAGATGATTATACTTAACCCCGAACGGTCCCCCTTGGAGGAATTGAGATGGCAGTTAAAAAGAAAGCTAGTGCTAAAAAACGCGTTGCAGCAAAGAAGAAATCTGCAACAAAAAAGAAGGTAGTCACTAAACGTAGGATTACCGCTAAGAAGAAAGTAGCTAAGAAGAAAGTAGTTAAGAGGAAAGTAGCTAAGAAGAAAACGGCTAAGAGGAAAGTAGCTAAGAAGAAAACGGCTAAGAGGAAAGTAGCTAAGAAGAAA
>CAYURS010000003.1:0-15605 GCA_964447165.1 uncultured Thiotrichales bacterium | reverse complement strand
GTCGGGCTCGTAACCCGAAGGGGTGTACCCGCATAATCGTTGTTGGTAGCGGGGGTAGGATTTGAACCTACGACCTTCGGGTTATGAGCCCGACGAGCTACCAAACTGCTCCACCCCGCAACGAAGGCGCGAAGTATAGAGGGAGAACCATCACTATTCAAGCAGTTATTGCCGATTCTTTAACTCGTATTTTTCACCAGGGGGCAAGATGATCGCGAAGAAATTTGGTTTTACAGTGGATTTTCTGAGGCAGTGGAATACCGGCTGTATTTCCTACGAAGAAAATTCGTTGTAAAATCAAATCTCAAGTGGAGGGCTCTCCCTCTGGTGAGAAATGCGGGTTAGCTGTCGCTGTAACAAAAGCAACCGCGTAATGTCGTTCATCAGCAACACTGATATGGACGTGCGCAATACCCTTCTCCGCAGCAATCACGCCTGCCCGGCCAAGCAACTCTACCGTTGGCCGGCCTAGTTCATCATGCTTAACGGAGATATGAGACGGTCGAACACCGTGGCGAAAACCGATACCCATGGCCTTCACTGTCGCTTCTTTTACTGCAAAACGTTTAGCTAAAAATGCAGGCGGATGGGGCGCAAACTGATATTCGCGAAACTCAGCCTCACTCAACAACTTGCGAGCAAAGCGAGCACCAAAGCGAGCAATGGCCTTTTCTATCCGCTGAATATCAACGATATCTGTACCCACTCCGATAATCATCTAGTGCACCTCATCACTCATTTTATAACAGATAGCGAGGGTCTTTTTTCGCCAATCAAGACACTTTTTTGCAGGCATAGTGGGCCTATGCCAAAGAAAAGTAACGCAGAATGGCGAAAAAAAACGCCGGTATACGTTATAAAATGAGTGATGAGGTGCACTAACCTCGCGCCTCAAGCATTAAGCTGCGCATCTCACGTACAGCTGGCTTAAGTCCGGCAAACAAAGCTCGGGCAACAATTGAATGTCCAATATTCAATTCATTAATGCCGGCCAGAGCTGCAACGGGTTTAACATTCTGATAATCAAGCCCGTGTCCTGCATTGACAATCAAGCCGGCTTGTAAGCCGTGTTTCACAGCATCAGCGATACGGGCCAATTCATGCTTACGCTCTGCAGGCGTTTTTGCCTCGGCATAGTGACCGGTATGAATTTCAATCACTGGCGCAGCGGCTGCTAGCGCAGCTTCTATCTGTCCTCTATCGGGGTCAATAAATAACGACACTTCGATATCAACAGCCGCCAACGCAGCACAGGCATCACGCACGCGACCAACATGCGACAACACATCCAGCCCACCCTCTGTCGTTAATTCTTCTCGGCGTTCTGGTACGAGACAACAATGCTGTGGTTTAACTTGGCTGGCAATAGCGATCATCTCATCGGTTACTGCCATTTCAAGATTCATACGTGTCTGCAAGATTTCTTTAAGTAAGCGCACATCACGATCTTGAATATGCCGGCGGTCTTCGCGCAAATGCAGAGTAATACCGTCGGCACCAGCTTCTTCTGCTTCAATGGCCGCTTGTACAGGGTCGGGATAACTCCCCTGCCTTGCCTGGCGTATCGTCGCAATATGGTCGATGTTAATACCCAGTAAAAGGGGAGCTATTTTAGTTGCCATTATTTTCCTCATGCTGTGACAATTTAGCCAATTTCGTCGTATTACGATAATGCTGAAACAAGCGGCGACTGCGTAAGGGTTTATCGCCCAGGTGATACGCCAAAGCCTTTCTTAATAAGCGTTTAGCATAACGCAGCTCGCTAGGTGTGCTTAACTCGCGCTGCCGCAATGCCAACAAAGCCGCACCACTAATTTCGACCTCAGAACTTGACAGAGCGACCGAGTTATCATTAATGCGAACAGAGCCGCGTGAGGGGTGATAATAATATTGATATTCGGCGCTAATCATTGCACTCGTCTCAGACTCATGATCAAGCATAAGTCCATAGCCTAACTCCGCCAGAAGATCCATTTCAAATAAGCGTAAAACCTGTTCTTCTTTGCCACTAATAATATGTGTTTTTTGGCTGGCAATATGGCCAAGCAGTTTGTCATAGCAATGATACAAAGCAACATGGCTATCTCCGCGCCCCATCGCTCGCATAAGCAATTCATTAATGTATAAGCCGATAACTAATCGCTGACCGACCAATATAAATGGCAGACTTTTTTCTTCCGCAGAAGACAAGGTGAACATTTCACCGCGACCGACCCACGATACTAGTAAAGGCTGAAAAGGCTGCAAAATACCACGGTAGCGACATTTCGCCGCTTTGACGCCACGCGCAACAACTGTGACCCGGCCGTGTGTTTCGGTAAAAAGCTCAACAATGGCGCTGGTGTCACGATAAGGTCGCGAATGTAAAACAAAGGCGGCAATCGTTGAAACCGTATTATTTCTGTTAGCCATGTTGTAAGAGAGCCGCTAATTTATTCTGGACGAAGTAAATTGTGGAGGTTCTTAAACTCAGTCTTTATAACCGAGGCTGTGCAAGGCACGTAGATTGTCACTCCAACCACTCTTCACCTTTACCCATAACTTTAAAAAAACCTTACAACCAAATAACGTTTCCATATCTTGTCGTGCTGAACGTCCGACTTCTTTAAGAACACAGCCACCCTTGCCAACTACAATGGCTTTTTGCCCTTCTCGTTCAACCCATATCAAGGCATGAATATGTGTAATGCCATTCTCCTCGCCAAACTGCTCAATCTCTACGGTCATCGCATAGGGCACTTCTTCACCAATACGGCGCATTAGCTTCTCTCTAACGATTTCTGCAGCGAGAAAACGAGCACTGCGATCAGTGAGTTGATCTTCTGGAAACAGCGCTTCATTTTCAGGTAAATATTGTATGATAGCTTTTTCAAATGCCTCGATATTGATATCTTTTTTTGCCGACAATGGCACAACATCACTGAACTCACGTTTGTTAGATAGTTTTTCAATCTCAGGTAATAATTGATTTTTATTCGCCATCGCATCGATTTTATTAATCACTAACACAACAGGTATTTTTATCGAGCTTAGGCTTTTTAGTATTAGCTGTTCATCCTCCGTCCAAACACCAGGATTCACCAACCAGGCGATCACGTCAACATCGTTAAGCGTACTTAGTGCTGTGCGATTCATATAGCGGTTCATGGCTTTTTCAGCATTGGCGTGTAAACCCGGCGTATCAATATATAAAATTTGTGCTTGATCGCTTGTCTTAACGCCCAATATCGAATGTCGGGTCGTTTGCGGTTTGCGTGAGGTAATACTCAATTTTTGACCCATCGCACGATTAAGCAAGGTCGACTTGCCGACATTAGGTCGACCAACAATGGCAACATAGCCGCAATGAAATATCATAAGTAAAATATCATGTGAGAATACTAAGCTTCGGCGTTAATACTAATGAATTTTATCAATCTCTAAACGAGCCAACATTGCCGCAGCAGCAGCCTGCTCAGCCTTGCGCCGAGAACAACCTTCACCGTTAACTGTGTCCTCCAGCAGAGCATCTATTACACATTCAACATTAAAAATCTGTTCATGCCCTTCACCAACAATGTTAGTAACAGTATAGTTAGGCAAGGATAAACCACGTGATTGCGCATATTCTTGTAAGCGTGTTTTAGCATCTTTTAATGCGTCATCAAGACTGAATGCTTCATACTCACGCCGATACAAGTGCCGAATAAATTCTTGACTGGCATCAAAGCCACTATCGAGATAAATGGCACCAATCAATGCTTCAATTGTTCCAGCAAGAATGGAGGAACGACGATGACCGCCACTTTTCATTTCGCCTGAACCCAGTATGAGATGCTCGGCAATATCAATTTCACGCGCCAACTTAGCCAAGGTATCACCTTTCACCAAAGCAGCACGCATACGACTAAGCTCACCCTCATCGGCTTGCGGAAAACGCAAATACAAATCATCGGCTACGATCAAGTCCAACACTGCATCGCCTAGATATTCCAAGCGCTCGTTGTTTTTATTGCTAGCACTACGATGCGTCAACGCCAATACAAATAACGATTGGTCAACGATGCGATAGTTAAGTAGCGCTTCTAGCGCCCCATTATTAAATTCAACAGGCAACTTTGATTTCAACGAGAGGAAATTTCAATTTCTTTATTGAACTTAACAATAGCATCAATGTTACCCATCATTTCGACACGATCTTCATAATCTAAGGTAACGGTAAAACCTGTCTTGGTCTTTTTAATGTCAAAGTCATCTAATTCCACGCGGCTGATATTGTCAATCTGCATAGTCGCGTTGAGACGCTTCACAATAGCGCTTTTGCTCTCTAATGGTTCATTTTCTAATCGTGTCATAATTGAAGAAACACTAAAGTACTCGTAATAAACCGGATACAAACGTAAAACAATTGTCGCAAAAAATGCAATCAATGCCAGTAGAATTATCAAGTTTAAAAAACTAAACCCCTGCTGATTATTTTTCATTTTCCTATTTGTCGTTAGCATAGTGCTGCCTCTGTGATCATTGAATGGAACTACCTATACGATTAAAAGATGAAAAATTCATCCAGATAAAAAACGCACGACCAACTAAATTTTCATCCGGCACAAACCCCCAAAAGCGACTATCATTACTGTGGTCACGGTTATCACCCATGACAAAGTATTCACCTTGCGGTACCTTAAATGTATTGAGCTGCGAACGTCGACGACTATCGAGCAAAATCTCATGCTCTCTACTACCCAAAACTTCTTTGAACACCAGCGCGCCTTTCATTTCATTGCTATCAGTCCAGCCTGGGTAGGTTCCTAGCGCATCCAATTCTACCGCATCACCATTGACATAAAGTCGTTTATTTTCGTAATGAATTTCATCTCCCGGCAAGCCCACCACACGTTTAATATAATCAATGTGTGGCTCTTTAGGATAGCGAAACACAACCACATCACCACGCTCAGGGCCACCCAAATCAATCAATTTCTTATCAATCACTGGGAGTCGAATACCATAGTCGAATTTATTAACCAATATAAAGTCACCATCCACCAAGGTTGGCATCATTGATCCGGAAGGAATGCGAAATGGTTCAAAAATAAAGGAACGAACAATAAACACAATGAGAATAACTCCAAAAATGGAGCGTGCGTAATCAACAATAAATGGCTCTTTGAGCAGTTCAGCTTCGTTGTCACTGGGTTCACGCTGCTCACTCTCCACTTTCTTATGTAGCGCCCAGCGCTTACGTCCTGCGCCCAGCAGATCGAAACCCCATATCACGCCACTAACAAGTAATACGCTCAGCATAATCGCAGCAAAATCAAAGTGCATTACTTCCTCCCTACCTGCAAAACAGCGAGAAAGGCTTCTTGCGGTATTTCAACAGAGCCTACTTGCTTCATACGTTTCTTACCTTCTTTTTGTTTTTGCAATAACTTACGCTTACGTGATATATCACCACCATAGCATTTTGCTGTCACATTCTTACGTAAGGCTTTGATTGATTCTCGGGCAATAATATGATTACCAATAGCCGCTTGTATCGCCACATCAAACATCTGTCGTGGAATGAGTTCTTTCATTTTTTCTGTCAATTGCTTGCCACGTGAATAAGCTTGGTCACTGTGCACAATTGATGATAAAGCGTCGACTTTTTCACCATTAATCATAATATCAATTTTAACCAGGTCAGCAGGCTCAAACCGCACGAAATTGTAATCGAGTGAGGCATAACCTCGGCTTACCGATTTCAAACGATCAAAGAAATCGAGAACAACTTCATTCATCGGCATTTCATAACTTAAAGTCACTTGATTACCAAGATATTCCAGGCGTTTTTGAACTCCACGTTTTCCCACGCACAAGGTGATCACTGCACCGAGATAGGTTTGTGGAACAAGAATGTTAGCCAAAATAATTGGCTCCGCCAATACCTCAATTTTATTCACTGCTGGCAATAACGCGGGGTTGTCTACCATGATGACTTTACCATCGGTTTGCGTCACTTCAAAAACCACCGTTGGCGCGGTAGTTATCAGCTCTAACTTGTATTCTCGCTCAAGGCGTTCTTGCACAATTTCCATATGCAACATGCCGAGAAAGCCACAACGAAAACCAAAACCCAATGCTTGCGAGGTCTCTGGCTCATAAAACAATGACGTATCGTTAATGCGTAACTTTGCTAAGGCATCTCGCAAATCTTCATAATTTTCTGAACTGATGGGGAATAAACCGGCAAAAACCTGTGGCTGCACTGTTTTAAAACCAGGCAAAGGCTCTGTCGCAGGATGGTCGTTATCGGTTAAGGTATCACCCACTGGCGCACCATCAACTTCTTTAATGCCAGCAATAACAAAGCCGACTTCACCGGCGCTCAAAACATCTTTATTTAAAGATTTTGGTGTATAAATCCCAATATTATCAGCAATATAGCTACGCTCTGTTGACATTACTTTAATACGTTGTCGTTTTTTCAAACAGCCGTTTACAACACGAACCAAAGACACGACACCAAGATAATTATCAAACCAGGAATCAATAATCAATGCTTGTAGTGGCGCATCAGGGTCACCCTTTGGTGCAGGGATACGTTGCACCAATTGTTCCAGTAACTCATTAATACCGACACCGGTTTTAGCGCTAACACTGAGCGCGTCATCGGCAGCAATGCCAACAATCTCTTCGATCTCTTTAATGACTCTTGCTGGTTCAGCCGCAGGCAAATCAACCTTATTCAACACTGGAATAACTTCAAGCCCTAAATCGACTGCGGTATAACAATTAGCAACGGTTTGCGCTTCAACGCCTTGCGCCGCGTCAACAACTAATAACGCACCATCACACGCCGCCAGCGAACGTGACACTTCATAGGAAAAATCAACATGCCCTGGCGTATCAATAAAGTTAAGTAAATATGTTTGGCCATCGGCCGAGGTATAGTTGAGTGAGACACATTGCGCCTTAATGGTAATGCCACGCTCGCGCTCAAGATCCATAGAATCGAGCACTTGAGCACTCATTTCGCGTTCACTTAGGCCACCGCAAATCTGTATGAAGCGGTCAGCAAGTGTCGATTTGCCATGATCAACATGGGCGATGATTGAAAAATTACGAATGTGTTGCATTATAAAGAACGATGAACCCTGAAAAGGGCTCATCTTAAACGATATTACAGTTTAGCAACATCTAAACCTAAGAGTCACCTCGGTTTTTTCACGTAGCACGACAGGCGCGCCTTATCTATCTTCAACCTTCAGCGCTAAAAACAGCGGACCACCATTACGTTGAACCAATAACGGCACTGATTTACCCTCTGGTAGCGCATCGACAAAATTACGGAATTGCTTGGCGCTCTTAACATCAACCTGGTCAATTTTAAGAATAATATCGCCTTTACGAATGCCCGCGCGTGCAGCGGAGCCTCGGCTGATCTCACTAGCGATAATACCCTGCTTGCCAATTTCTGCTTGCTTACGCTGCGCAAATGTCATATCCGTCACAACAATACCGATACGATCAACATTTTTAGTGCCACTTTTTGGGCGCTTGTTAAGACTTGCAGGCCGAGCTTGTGCTTCACCAGGCAACTCACCAATCCTCACACGTAATACTTTTGGTTTGCCCTCACGAATAATATTAACTTTAACCTGATTGCCCACTTTGACGCGGCCAACTACTGGCGGTAAAGAGGAAGAATCAGGCAAGGAGCGGCCAGCAAATTTCACTATCACATCGCCAACATGAAACCCTGCCGCTTCTGCCGGGCTATCAGGCAATACACGTGACACCAAAGCGCCTTGTGGTTTTTTCATGCCAAATGACTCGGCAAGGTCGCGTGTCACGTCCTGAATCAAAACACCTAACCAACCTCGCGTTACAACTCCTGTATCACGTAACTGATCACTCACTTCAACGGCAAGATCAATAGGAATCGAAAATGACAGCCCCATAAAACCACCTGTACGGCTAAAAATCTGCGCATTAACAGCAACAACCTGGCCTTTCAGATTAAACAATGGCCCACCCGAATTGCCTGGATTAATCGCAACATCGGTTTGAATAAAGGGGACATAGTTTTCACTCGGCAGGCTACGTGATTTAGCACTAACAATACCTGCCGTGACGGTGTAATCAAAACCAAAGGGTGATCCGATCGCAAGCACCCACTCACCGACCTTAAGGTCATCAGGGGAGCCTATTTCAACCACAGGCAAATCCTCATCGGCGTCAATTTTCAATACCGCAATATCACTGCGTTTATCACTACCAATGACTTCGGCAATAAATTCGCGGCGGTCGTTTAGTCTGACGATCACTTCATCTGCGCCATCAACAACGTGGTGATTGGTTAATACAAAACCTTTTTTATCAAAGATAAACCCAGAGCCAAGCGAACGTGGCCGAAATTCTTGCAGTGATTCTTCTTTATTACTATTGCCTTCTTCATCAAGAAAACGTCTGAAAAAATCATTAAACGGGCTACCTTCTGGTAAACCAGGCATCAAGTGGCCATTGCTACGCTCGGAACCACGTTTAATTTTCTGTCGAGTACTTATATTGACTACTGCAGGAGCTACTTGCTCAACTAATTTAGTAAAATCAGGTAAGCCGCCCAGAGCTGCATTCGATAACATCGGTATTGACATAAACAATACAAGAAATCCAACAACAGAAAACTGCTTCACTTTTAATACGCTCATTTAATATTAACCTTCAAAGTAAAATACGTGAACTATGAAAAACGGACGCCACCTGCATCAACAACACTGCTAATAACAGGCTGATAGCGGCTATTTTCAGCGATATGCCGCGAAAACCAACGTAACCACCACACCCCAAAAAACAAACCGAGCAATGCAGAAATGCTGGTCACTGCCTCTGTATAGTCAATAAACATGAGGGCAAAAAAGTATTTGCCAAGCATTGCACCAAAGAAAAGACTGAATAGAGGTACCATATACACTGCAAATGAACCGCGCAGTAACGCGGCCGAATCGAGCTGAATAACAACCGTATCACCAACACCAACCGATAATGGGTCTATAACTTGAACCTTGCTACGGCGAACACCCAAAACTTGAGCCAAAACTGCGGATCCACAACCTTTGCGTAAGCTACAACCACCGCATTGTGTCTGCCTTTCTTTTTCAATCCAAGCAATGCCGTCAGCGGTTTCAACTACGCGCGCGATTTCTTCCATTAATGCTTCGCCAAAGCGCTACCCGGCACCCTTGAGCTCATTGTCGTTTGAATAACAGCATCACCAATACGTTTCACAGTAAGCGGTGGCACTTCGCCAACAACCGTAATATGGTGTTCATTAAGAACACGGCCATAGGCACTTAAGGCACCAGAACGTGATACACCTATTAAATCATTACCCAAGTTTTTAAATGGCTCAATATATATTGATACCGATGCCAAACCATCAGTGACCATTAAATAGGTAATCGATTTTTTCTCGCCCAGCGACACTTTATCCTGACTATGCGTACGCCAGAATCCAAGTGGGGAGCCAGAGATACTCCAAAATGCTTCTTGATTATCAGTCGTCGTTGATTGCTGCAATACCTGCTCTTGGGGTACTACGATATTTTTACTGGCAACCGCTAGATCTTGTTCGTATAACACTGCCTCGAACAATAACTCGGTTGGTTTCGCCATTAACTCAATATCAGAGAACATGATGTGTTCCATAACGTCACCCTTCTCATTCAATAATTGAGACCGCGTCAGAAAACCAGTTTCAACATCCACCCAAAGACGGTAACTATAACGATACTTGTCTAAAGGTGAAATATGCATAATCTGGCTTTTATATCCTGCAACACGATCTATTCCAGCCAACTCAAATGTATAGTTCTCTAATAGACGCTCTAGGTTAGCATTGATGCGTACTGCCAAAGGAATATCACGCCCACCTTGATCAATAAGTAGAGGTGACCCAAGGTTCATCAAATAGACATTGCCATTTTGATCACGTATCAACTCTTGATCTGCACCACTAAGGCTTATAATTCGCTCACGTGAACCTTTTTTACCTACAACATGGACAATCTCCATCAGCGATGTCTTACCATCACGATTATAAAAAAATCGGCCTTTATAACTCAGTGCTGTTGACGCTATCGACATGCGTTCGAGCCAGTTTTTAATTTCCGCCGAGGAATTAACTGCGGAATTAGCAAGCGCTAAATGAGAAACCATACAGCAGAATATCAGTGTAATAATAGCGATGAGCCGTAAGCGATTAATAAAAATACCTTTTATACTGATGGCAGACAATGTGAAACTAAACAAAGAATCTAACGCCCATCCTGAAATTTAGCCGAACGAATATAGGGCAACAAACCATCATGCATAGGATAGCTACGTGAACGAACAGAGTGGTTAGCTAAATACACGGAAAGTTGCGAATGGTTAACCGTTGGCAGTGCATCAGCCGCCATCTCAAATGATTTGCTCATCTCTGGTGAAGTGTTCGGCTGGGCATTTGACTGCGCCAATGTTGGTAGATCAAAGGTGGCACTACGCTCTATTTGTGTCACGGTGACCACCGCAACAACCAAAGCTGCGGCAGCAACAAAACCGTATGCAGGCTGAAAGCCAAAACCGAACAGTGATTTTTTTTCATCCCTGGCATGATTATCAATCTTGGCGTGACTGTCAATCTGGTGTGCGGGCTCCTGTGATATCGCATTGCAGACGCGATTAAACAAGGCAGGCGCCACTTCGTTAGGTAAATTATTGCTAAGTGCGTCACGTATAAGATGGTAGCGCTGCCAAGCCTTTCTTGTCTTGGCATTCTCTATCAGCTCATCGGTAACACGGCTTCGATGGTTTGCATCAAGTTCGCCATCAACCATCGCCGACATTAATTCGTCTAACTCTGTTTTCATTATCTAAACCACCAAAAAAACGTTACCTTAATTTTCTAACAGGCCATCAAGCCGTTTATTAATCGACTCTCGAGCTCTGAATATACGTGAGCGGACTGTGCCGATCGGGCATTCCATCGCTTGTGCAATTTCCTCATAACTGAGACCTTCCAATTCGCGTAAAGTTACCGCTACTCGTAAATCTTCTGGTAATTCTTCAATTGCAGAAAATATCGTTTCCTCAACTTCATCACGTTGTAATAAGCGTTCAGGTGTCGCAATGTCGTGTAACTCAGGACGTGAATGTAGCCCACTTAGCGCCTCGTCATCAATATCCATCATCCTGGGTTTTCGCTTTTGCGATACCAGATAGTTTTTCGCTGTATTAATTGCTATTCGGTACAACCAAGTATAAAACGCACTATCACCTCGAAATTTTGGTAGTGCACGATACGCTTTAATAAACGATTCCTGCGCTACGTCATGCACCTCTGACTGATCACGGATATAGCCAGATATAAGTTTGACCAACCGATGCTGATACTTTAATACCAAGGCGTCAAATGCTTTCTTGTCCCCCTGTTTTACCCTCTCAACTAACTCTTCATCAACCATTCAAGCGCCCTTTGGGGCCATCCCCTCGACCGGTCTTGCGCCAGCTTATTCCTCCCAGGAGTCTGTCGGACTTAGGTGATCGTCGCGAGGGAAAGCCATTTTGAGTCAGGTTTTTCGATTGATTAAGGCGAATAGTGAGCCTATTTAACGAAATCGATCGAAAAATCTGGCCAAAATAGCTTTTCCGCAGCAGATTCATCCTAAGTCCAACAGGCTCCTAGACAATGTGGGTATGTAAGAGTTCACGACGCACTCCAAATTCTTTAACACGATACACATTCATAATCATCCTTGATGAGTATAAACAAGCACCGATCATAGTTTAACTCAACGATAACTATTGCCCACAGCTTATGGAAGCCTCTAATCATAGCTTGCTTTCGCTTATTCCTTATCTACACACAATAACCATATTAGGCGCCAGCTATTATATAGTGTGCGCAATTCAAATAAATAGTGTCCCTGTCTATGAAACCCTATCAATATGATGCCGTTATTTTGGGCGCGGGTGCTGCCGGCCTCACTCTGGCACTCAGGCTGCCTAAGCACATACGTGTTGCTGTGCTGGCTAAGGCCTCACTCACCGAGAGCGCAACACTTTATGCCCAAGGCGGCATATCGGCCGTACTCGACAAGAATGACTCCGTCGAGTCCCATATCAACGATACGCTGTCTGCTGGCAGAGGGCTCTGTAATCAAGAGACAGTACGCTATGTCGTTGAAAATGCCAAACGCAGTATTGAATGGTTAATAGATAATGGTGTCGCCTTCACCAAGCATAATGATGGGCAACATGGCAAAAAAAATGAATACCATTTAACTAAGGAAGGCGGGCATAGTCACAATCGCATTATTCATGCCGCCGATGCAACAGGCCATGCTGTCGAAACCACCTTAGCAGATCAAGCCCGTAATGCGACCAATATTGATCTATTTGATGAGCATATTGCCATTGATCTCATTAAACAAAACAATCGCTGTGTCGGCGCCTATGTATTAAATAAAGGCAGCAGGCAAATCGATGTCTTCAGTGCCAAAGCTACTATATTGGCAACAGGTGGTGCCGGTAAGGTCTATCTCTATACCAGCAACCCGGATGTCTCGACCGGCGATGGTATTGCCATGGCTTGGCGTGCAGGCTGCCGTATTGGCAATATGGAATTTATTCAATTTCATCCTACCTGTCTTTATCATCCCGAAGCTAAGTCATTTTTAATGACTGAAGCACTGCGTGGTGAAGGTGCGAAATTAAGGCTGCCCAATACAAAATCGGGCACAGGAAAATCAGGTGAAGGTCAGGCTTTTTTACATAAGTTTGATCCACGCGGTGAATTGGCACCGCGTGACATCGTTGCACGCGCCATAGATCATGAAATTAAACGCCTAGGCCTAGACTATGTTTATTTAGATATCAGTCACCGTGATGCCGACTTCATCATTGAGCATTTCCCCACCATCTATGAGCGTTGCAAACAGTTTGGCTTTGACCTGACCAAGCAGGCTATTCCTGTGGTACCTGCCGCACACTATCTTTGTGGTGGTGTTGTCGCTAGCATTAATGGCCGCACTGACTTGAATGGCCTCTACGCCATTGGCGAAACCGCCTGCACCGGGCTGCACGGAGCAAATCGTATTGCCAGCAATTCCTTACTTGAATGCTTGGTTATGGCAGATGCTGCTGCGGATGATATTACCCACTTGCTGGCGCAGACCGACCAACCTGAAAAAATTAAACCGTGGGATGCCAGCCGTGTCACACCGTCACTGGAAACTGTAGAAATTAACCATAACTGGGATGAACTACGTCGTGTTATGTCTGACTATGTGGGTATCGTACGCAGTAATAAACGCTTAAAACTGGCGCGCAAACGTATCGATAATTTGCAACAGGAAATCAACGATTTCTATGCCAGTCACCACATCAGTAACGACCTTATCGAATTGCGTAACCTGGTCACTGTGGCCGACTTGATCGTTCGCTGCGCCATGGCACGCAAAGAAAGCCGTGGTCTGCACTATACGTTAGACTATCCCAACACCAGCAATACTATTGAGAATACGTATCTTTCACTTGAAAGCAGCTAAGGCAACGGCTACAGCTTATTCTAGCGTCAGGCGATATTGCTGCAAACGCAAATAAACACGTAATTGCCGATGTTGATTGTGGTCAAGACTGTCTCTAGGTAGAGGAATTGAAAGCCTCTTGCCATCAGCAAACCTGAGATTCAATATCACCAGCCAGGGATGTAAATAACTGTCACCGCTAATTTCAGCTCGTTTACTTCGACGATTCTGTCCAGTTAGGAATTCTACTCGCACTATACCCAAGTCTCTTAGCAAGAGACTGCTTGGCATGTGCGTCCCACCTACTCGATAACGATAAAGGTAATAGCACAAACTGACTAAAATCAAGACCAACAATAATACTACAATATAATTTCTGGCCGACAGTCCTAACACAACAAATATCGCCCACGCGTGAACAAATATTATACTGAGTCGTAATTGCTGTGATGCGCCTATATTAAGACGTAAGGGCAGCGCGTATCCGTTCGATAACATAATTAGTTTCTCTATCCGTAGAGCTTATTTTTAACATTAAATAGTCAAGTAATATATTATCTGACTGCTCAAGTAATTGCTCAAAACACTGTTGCTGCTCACTCGTTAAATCTATGTAGCCACGATCAAGGAAATTATCCAGCAGCTCATCCAGCTCGGCCATACCACGACGACAACGCCAGCGTAAACGTGACAACTCCATTATTTCAGGAGCCTCTGATGTGTCGTGAAACGCGACCTTGCTGACTGAAATCTTCCAGCTCTTTGTTGCTAATCTTGTCAATAGCCCCACTATTGACCGCGATTCGCGCCTCGATCTGAAAAATTTCAATCATCAATCTCGCTGCTCCAGACACATCAGAGGCTCCTTTAAATCGAATCTTTGAGCATTTGTTTCTTTAGCTCGCCAATCGCATGTGTGGGGTTTAAACCTTTAGGGCAAACATCAACACAATTCATAATAGTATGGCAACGAAACAAACGATAAGGACCATCCAATGCGCTTAAGCGCGTTGCTGTACCTTGGTCGCGACTATCGGCAACAAAACGATAGGCCTGCAACAATGCTGCTGGCCCGCGAAAACGTTCAGGGTTCCACCAAAACGACGGGCATGAAGTGGTGCAAGCACCACACATAATGCATTCATACAAACCATCGAGTTTTTCACGCTGCTCAGGTGTTTGTAAAAATTCTTCTTCTGGCACGGGATCGTGCACGATAAGGTGTGGATCAACTGCGCGATAGTGATGATAAAACTGACTCATATCCACCACTAAATCACGAATCACTGGCATACCCGGTAACGGCCGTATTGCGATTGGCTGCTTTAAGTCACTCACCACAGTAATACAGCTCAAAACATTGCGACCGTTAACGTTAAGCGCATCCGAACCACACACGCCTTCGCCGCAGGAATGTCGAAAACTAAGTGTTTCATCTTGCACTTTGATTGCTTTTAATACATCGAGCAACATCGCGTCGTCGGCTACACTGTCAAGCTGATAATTCTGCATATAGGGTGAATCATCAGTTTCGGGGTTATAGCGATAAATACGTATTTTCATTAATACACCCGCTCTTTCGGTGGAAACGAGGCAACAGAGACTGGCTTCATCCTTACCGGCTTATAATCGACAATACCTTCTTTAAGATGGTAGAGCGAATGCTTAAGCCAACGCACATCATCACGCTTTGGGTAGTCAATACGGCAATGCGCGCCACGACTTTCACACCGCGCCAAAGCAGACTCAACAGTAGCAACAGCAACATCAACTAAATTCTCTAATTCCAGCAACTCAATTCTCGCAGTATTAAAGACTTTACTATGATCCTGCAAAGTGACATCTGACAAACGCTGCTTAATGGTTTTAACCTTATCAACACCAAGCTGCAAAACAGCTTCCGTACGAAAGACACCACAATATTCTTCCATCGCTGCTTGTAATTCGACTCTTAATCCGGCAACCGTCTCACCTTCGCCCTTCCTATCCCAATGCGCCAACCGCTCTAAAGATGCTGCAATACTGTTCTCATCAAATGCCTTGTGATAACGATTTTCTTCAAGATAGGCAATA
>CAYURS010000002.1:0-25357 GCA_964447165.1 uncultured Thiotrichales bacterium | reverse complement strand
GTCACGACTACAATTATGTGGTTAGCCAGGTTGATGATTTATACACGCTGTATCAGGCCTTTGCCGATGCTCGTCAGCGTCGCGGTACCATTGATTTTTCGACGACTGAAACGCGGATTGTTTTTGGTGATGATCGAAAAATCGAGCGTATAGAACCCACAATACGTAACGATGCCCATCGTATGATTGAAGAATTTATGATTGCGGCTAATGTATGTTCGGCTAAATTCTTGTTAGAGCATAAAATGCCTATTGTTTACCGGGTACATTCCGAGCCAAGCGAATCAAAACTCACCGATGTGCGAGAATTTCTTGCCAGCATTGGCCTGACTTTATCCGGTAAAGATGATACTGAGCCTAAGCACTACGCCAAGCTATTAGATAAAATTAAAGACCGACCAGATCAACGTTTAATTCAAACAGTATTATTGCGTAGCCTAAGTCAAGCCGTCTATGCGCCAGAGAATTTAGGCCATTTCGGCCTGTCATTTGATGCTTACACCCATTTTACTTCGCCAATCAGACGCTACCCAGATTTGTTGGTGCATCGCGCCATTCGACATATTGTCAACGGTGGCACGGTAAAAAACTGGGCTTATAGTGCGGCAGACATGATTGGTTTTGGTGAACATTGTTCAATGACCGAACGCCGTGCTGATGACGCCACACGTGATGCGGTCGATTGGCTTAAGTGTGAATATATGATGGACAAAATCGGTGGTGAATTTGAGGGCATGATTACCGCTGTGACAGGTTTCGGTATTTTTGTTGAGCTGGATGATATTTATGTCGAAGGCTTGGTGCATATCACCGAACTTAGAAAAGATTATTACCACTTTGATCAGATTAGACATGAACTGGTAGGTGAACGCACCGGTCGTAGCTATAAACTTACTGACCGGGTAAAAATAAAAGTGGCTCGGGTTAATCTTGAGGATAAAAAAATAGATTTTATGCTGGCTGACAATGCCGGTGATACGCCAGTGCCGTCACGAAAAAAATCGAAAATAAAAACGAAAGAAAAATCCACCAGTAAAAAGAAAAAAAGAGCAAAATCAAAATCTACTGCAACTAAAAAATCTAAAACCAAACACAAAACGCGTCAGTCTAAAAAATAATCAATACCAAGAGGCCTGTCGTGCTATGGGTCACTAACTGTCAATTTTCTGGTTGCCACGCTCCTGCGTGATAACCCATACCTCACTTGCTGTTAGCCCCGTATGCATTCCCACACCCCAAGAGTACTTCCTTCGGGCGCGCATGAGCATGGGAACGAGGAATAGATCAGAAAATTCCAAGGCTCGCTTTAGCCCTCATCTCGCACAAAAACTAGCTCGCTAGAAGTCGACATGGCATCGTTATACGCATAGCCAGCGCCATTAAATTTTTTCAGTTGCGTAGTCTGTGTTAATTTATTTTTAATAATGTAGGCACTCATTAAGCCACGGGCTTTTTTAGCAAAGAAGCTGATGATTTTATACTTACCATTTTTCATGTCTTTGAAAACAGGGGTAATCACATTGGCGTTTAGATTTTTAGGATTAACCGATTTAAAGTATTCATTGGATGCCAAATTGACTAATAATGAATCATCTGTTTTTGAGAGTTCTTTATTAAGCGCATTGCTTATTTTATTGCCCCAAAAATCATATAAGTTTTTGCCCTGAGCATTCTCAAGTTTGCTACCCATTTCTAAACGATAGGGCTGAATTAAGTCCAACGGGCGTAGCAAGCCATAAAGCCCCGATAAAATACGTAAGTTTTTCTGGGCAAAGTCAATATCGCCCTTGTCAAAGCTATAGGCGTCCATGCCTGTGTAGACATCGCCTTTAAAAGCAAACAATGCTTGTCGAGCATTGTCTGTATCAAAAGGTAGTTGCCATGTTTGGTAACGTGAAAAATTTAAAATAGCTAATTTGTCACTGATACCCATTAATTTGGAGAGATCCTGCGGTGAAAATTCTGAGAGGTCGTTGATGAGTAACTGTGAGTCACACAACATTTTAGCTTGAGTATGTTTTCTTGTAGGTAATGCAGTCTCAAAATCAAGATTTTTTGCTGGCGATATGACGATCATCATTAAATTATTTTCTCTGTTAAGGGGTGTGTACGGTACGAATAAAGTAGATTATGCTTATTACATAATTAAGTGTGCCTTATTATGTCGGGCAATGAAGGTCAAAGTCCAGGAGTACTAGGAGGGCATTAATAATTATTGTTCGTGATGAAATTCTGCCCCTTTCCCACGTTGCACCCTAAGAACACTTTCCTCGGAATCAATTGGAGCTTATTTATCTTAGGGAAAACTCGATGGGTACCATAATCTTAAGTTTGGCCTGGTGCATTAGGTTAGGTATTTTAGGTAGGGGTTCAGCACGTTTTAACATGGCACTTACTTCTTTATCGAGCAGCTTATAGCCTGAACTTTCTGCAACGCTATGTTCCAGGATTCGGCCATTGCGATCTACGACAAAATAGAGTAGTGCAGAGCCTTCTTGTTTACGTTGTCGCGCACGGCGTGGATATTTTTTATGCTTAGCCAGCCATGAGCCTAACTCTGAGTAATAGTTTTTCATCGCCAGCGATACATCAGCTGCTACGGTATTAGGTGCGGAATTAACAGCGGGTTGATTGCGTGACGAGCCGTTATTGTTAGCTAAGACAAGAGCGTATTTTCTATTCACTAGTTTGGTTTCTGAAGATCTATTTACAGGGCGGGTAAGGGGGATTGCTTTTATTGTTTGTATAGTTTCAATTTTTTTCTCTGATGATTGTTTAGGTACTGCGTGCTCTCCCTCTATGTGCTCCCCTTCAAGGGGGGGCAAAACCGAGCCTCGGGGTGTTTTTTTTATCTCGACTTTCTTTACCGATTTTGCTTTGGCCGGGGGTTCAAAAACCGGCGTTATTTTTAGCGCTGCTTGTATTGCTTCTTTTACGATGATTGTCTTAGCCTGTGTTTTCAGGCTAAGTTTTACGGTTGGTTCGATCAGCGCTGTTATGTCCGCTTCAAGCTGTGCAACGTTTGTTGGTTTATAGGGTTCAAAATCTGATACGGACTTAGTGGGTATCAGGTTGTCGTTGATAGTATTTTTAGCCGTTGATTCGTTGGCTTGTTGGTTCACAGGAGTAGACGTTGCTTGGCTGAGTACGATAGTAGTGTTGCCTGTTACAGAGCTTTTCGGTTCCAGCTCACTGTCGTTCAGCCATTCCCAGGTAAGACTAAACGCTGCGGCGTGGATACACACGGCGCCTAATAAGGTTACAACGAAAGGTTTAGATTGTGCGTACACCTGTCTCTACTGTTAGCGGATAGTTTCAATACATGCCAAATTCAAGGGGGTTAGGCAGATGCCTGTATTATAGTCTTGCTGCAAAGGAATTGGCATGCGACATTTTATCGTAGCCAACGATACGGCTAAGTATTTCGCCCATCCCTCCAAATATAGAGTGATTAACTAATGAGCAATAATCGGACAGTGTATGGCATTCATGCCGTTCATGCCGCGGTGAAAGAGTCCGCACAGACCGTTGATACCATTTACGTTATCAAAGATTGGCAGCGGCAACAGCGTCTACGTCAGTTGGTGGGCTTTATTGAAAGCAGCGGACTTGAGGTTCAAGTTGAGAATAAGCAAGAGTTGGCTCGTTTAGTGGGTGATGAGCGACATCAAGGTGTTGTCGCACGGCTCAGTGGTGGTGTTCAGCAAAGCTTCTTAAGTCTGGAAGAAATCGTTGCTTATCGTGGCCAAGCACTGCTATTGCTGATTCTCGATGGTGTTCAGGATCCGCATAATCTCGGTGCTTGTTTGCGCACCGCTGAGGCGGTGGGTGCCGATGCCATTGTTGCGCCGCGTGATCGTGCGGTGGGGCTGACCGCAGCCGTACGCAAAGTCGCTAGCGGCAGCGCCGAACGGGTGCCCTTTATTACAGTAACCAACTTGGCACGCACCCTGCGCCAGCTCAAAGATGAAGGTGTATGGCTAATAGGAGCCGCTGGCGAGACCAAAACCGGTCTTTATGAACAGGATTTAACCGGACCTATAGCCATTGTCATGGGTGGTGAAGAGAAGGGCATGCGTCGCCTGACTCGAGAACAATGTGATGCGATTGTCGCGATTCCGATGCAAGGCGAGATCGAAAGCCTCAATGTCAGTGTTGCCGCCGCAGTTTGCCTCTATGAGGCTCGGCGCCAGCGTAGTGCCAAGTCGCTTAAGTAGTTGCCACCAATATTATAGGCTTGGCAAGCATGGGCGGTGCCATTGATTTAGCGCTACAATCCCTGTAGAATCGCGCGTTCGTTCGGGGCAGCAAGCAGTTAATAGGGTTGCCCTATAACCCCTAGCTTCACTGCATGTTGGCAGGAGGCTTAATCCATTAGGGAGCAAAAAATGCGACATTATGAAATAGTATTTATGGTTCACCCAGACCAGAGCCCACAGGTATCGGCGATGGTTGATCGTTATAAGGCTATTGTTGAAACGAAGGGTGGTACCGTCCATCGTCTTGAAGACTGGGGCCGTCGCCAGTTAGCTTATTCCATTCAAAAAATACATAAAGCGCACTATGTGTTGATGAATGTTGAATGTGGTCAAGCTGAGCTCGATGAGCTTGAGCATGCTTTCCGTTTTAATGACGCCGTGTTACGCAGCATGATCATGCGTCGCAATGAAGCTGTTACCGATCAATCTCCGTTAGCAAAATCTAAAGATGATCGTGATAACAGTGATTATTCAGATAAGTCTGCCAGCAAAAAAGAGCCTACCGAAAAGCCTGCTGCTGAAGCAGCATCAACTACTAAAGTTGATGAAGCGCCAGCTACCGAGGCTGAGTCAGCCGCCGAAGTGTCGACGCCTACTGCCGAAGCTGAGCCAGCCGTTGAAGCAACTCCCACCGCTGAATAACCCACATAAAATTCAAGATTAAGGAATAGCACAATGGCCCGTTATTTTCGTAGAAAGAAATTTTGTCGTTTTACTGCTGAAGGCACTAAAGAGATCGACTATAAAGACCTACTGACTCTGAAAAATTATATTACCGAGACAGGTAAAATTATTCCTAGTCGTATTACCGGTACCCGCGCTCGTTATCAGCGTCAATTAGCCGGTGCTGTAAAGCGCGCACGCTTTTTGGCATTGATTCCGTATAGCGATGCGCATTCATAACACTAGTATCAGTTATCTGTTTTAGTTGGTTATTAGCCTAGGTAGCAAGTAACACAAATGTTTTGGCTCGCGTCATTCATCATGCGACGACCGCTGAACGCCGTATTGGTGGCCAGTGTCTTTGCAGTATTGTCTATTGTTATCCCCCCGTTTAGCTTGCTGAGTGGGGCTGCGGTATCGTTGGTGGTGCTACGTCTGGGGATAGGCATGGGCATCAAGGTTATGCTTGGCGCTGGCCTGGTAGTAGCAATTATTGCCTTTGTCGGAACAGGTGGCACAGCTAGTGCGATAGCGGGGTTTGTACTGATGGCAATGGCCGTAACATGGTTGCCATTATTATTGTTGTCGTGGGTGTTATACGAAACACGGTCGTTATCGATCACTATGATCGTTGCTGCAATACTGGCTATGGTTGCGGTGGTGGTGATGTATCTTTTAGTCGGAGATACATCGCTTTGGTGGCGACAGGCGTTAGATAAAACCTTTGCTATGACTGCGGCGGGCACCAATTTGCCGCTTTCGCCAGAGGACTTAGGTCGAGCGCTTGATGCGCTATCGCAGGTAATGACAGGTTTGCTCGGTGCGACGGTATTACTAAGCCTGATAGGTTCGGTGTTTTTGGCTCGTTGGTGGCAATCATTACTTTATAATCGCGGCGGTTTTCGTGGCGAGTTTTTGGCGTTAAGACTAGACTATCGTCTCAGCATTATCGTACTGTTAGTGTTGAGTTTAATGCTTATCACTAACGGCATTTGGGGACAGTTAGCAGGTGATTTGCTGATTGTATTGCTGGCTTTGTACATGCTGGTTGGTTTGGCTTTAGTGCATAGTCTGGTTGCCTTAACGGGTGCTCATGTAGCGATTTTATTTGCTCTGTATTTGTTGTTGGCGTTTTTATTGCCGCAGATGATGATTTTTTTGGCAGCCGCAGGTTATATCGACAGTTGGCTTGATTTGCGTATACGTGTCAGGGCGCAAGGTAAAAATAGTAATGATAAATCCGGAGATAATAGAGGCGATGATGAATAGGGCGCCTTGTTACAGTGTTTATAGACTGAGGGTAGAACGATGGATGTAATTCTTGTAGAAAAAGTAGCAAACCTAGGGGATATTGGTTCGATTGTCGCGGTTAAGTCTGGTTATGGCCGTAATTTTCTGATCCCTAGTGGTAAAGCAGTATTCGCTACTGATGACAATCGCGCTAAAATTGAAGCAGAACGTGCTGAGCTTGAAGCCAAGGCTGCTGAAGTATTAGCTGCTGCCGAGCTAAGAAAAACAGGGCTTGAAGGCAAAGCGATTACCATTTCTAGCCTGGCTGGTGACGAGGGTAAGTTGTTCGGTTCAATCGGCACCATGGATATTGCTAAAGCGCTGGCTGATGTTGGTGCCGAAGTCAGTAAGCAGGAAGTGCGCCTACCTGAAGGCGCGTTGCGTAACACAGGTGAGTATGAAGTGGTTGTTCACCTGCACCCGGAAATTGACGTGACCGTTAAGCTTGAGATTGTTGCATCCCTTGTAGAAAAAACCTGAGCACACTGGCCTTGCTGGCTTTATAGTGATAAAAAAATAGCACTTTGCCACAATAGTTTGGTGGCAAAGTGCGATTAAAATAAATACCAAGCTGCTAGCGTATACGCTAGATGTTCTCATTTTTTTGGAGCGTCCATGGCTGAACCCGTCGCCCAAGCACCTTTGACGACCAATACTGAAGCATTGCGTGTTCCTCCTCATTCCATTGAGGCGGAGCAATCGGTATTGGGTGCTTTAATGTTAGATAACCTGTCTTGGGAACGTGTTGCCGACGCTCTTGACGGCCAAGATTTTTACCGCAGCGACCATCAGCTCATCTTTCAAGCCATTGCCAAGCTCGCTGAAAATGGCAGTCCCTACGATGTCGTGACCTTATCGGAAGTGCTTGAGAACAGCGACCAGCTGGAACGTGTTGGTGGTTTAACTTACCTCGGTGGTCTTGCTAAAAATACCCCTAGTGCGGCCAATATTGTCGCCTACGCCGAGATCGTGCGTGAGCGTTCGGTCTTGCGCCAGCTAATACAAGTTGGCCAAGGTATCGCGCAAAGTGCCTATCGCCCCGAAGGCCGTTCTACTCTTGAACTTTTAGATGATGCTGAGCGCCACGTGTTCGGTATTGCACAGCAAGGTAATATAGGCAAACAAGGCTTTCGCGGCATGAAAGATCTACTGCAAAAAGCGGTCGATCGCATTGATGTGCTAGCGCAATCAGATAGCTCTATTACGGGTGTCGCCACGGGCTTTAAGGATTTAGACGAACTCACCGCGGGTTTACAACAGGGTGACCTCATTATTGTTGCTGGCCGCCCGTCTATGGGTAAGACTGCGTTTGCCATTAACATCGCTGAGCATGTCGCCATAAAAGGTGATAAGCCTGTTGCTGTGTTCAGTATGGAAATGCCAGGCGAGCAATTGATTATGCGTATGTTGTCCTCGCTAGGGCGTATTAATCAGCAACGCTTACGTACCGGCAAGCTTGATGACACCGACTGGCCACGCTTGACTTCAGCGATTGGCATTCTACAAGACGTTAAATTATTTATTGATGACAGTGCTGCTTTAACGCCAGGTGATATCCGCGCTCGATCACGACGGCTAATGCGCGATAATAATGGTGAGTTAGGTTTGATTGTAGTTGACTATTTACAGTTAATGCAATCGCCGCGTTCAGCAGAAAACCGTACTACTGAAATATCCGATATTTCGCGTTCACTTAAAGCCTTGGCAAAAGAGTTAAATGTGCCAGTTATTGCGTTGTCACAGCTCAACCGTAGTCTTGAGCAGCGACCTAATAAGCGCCCGATAATGTCGGATCTACGTGAGTCAGGCGCCATCGAACAAGATGCTGACGTGATTGCCTTTATCTATCGCGATGAAGTCTATAACGAAGAAAGCCCTGACCGTGGTATAGCAGAAATTATTATCGCTAAACAGCGTAATGGCCCCATCGGCATGAAGAAGCTGACCTTTCTCGGTGAATACACGCGCTTTGAAAACTATATCCCTGATTCGTTTAGTATGCCGCCCGAAGGTTTTCAATGACCCAGGGCGCAGTTGCCCTCATTAACACCAATGCGTTACAGCATAATCTCTCTTGTGTACGCGCTGCAGCACCCAATAGTCGCGTCATAGCGGTAATCAAAGCCGATGCCTATGGCCATGGTATGACACAAGTGGCGCATGCCTTGTCTGCCACCGATGTCTTTGGTGTGACGCGACTCGACGAAGCATTAGCTCTGCGCGAGGCTGGCATTGCCCATCGATTATTGTTAATGACAGGCGTTACTACGAGTGATGAGTTACGCGTCGCCGCACAAAAGCGCGTGCAGCTCGTCGTGCATAATTTTGATCAAATCGATATGCTTGAACATGTGCGTATCACAACACCCGTGCAAGTGTGGTTAAAGCTTGATATTGGTATGCATCGACTTGGTTTTTCGCCTGATCAATTTACCCAGGCATGGCAACGTCTTAATGCTTGCCCGGTGGTCGCTGGATTGCCTCATATTATGGGTCATTTCAGCAATGCTGATAACCGCGCCGACCCAAGCACAGCTGAACAGCTAACTCAATTCGAACGGCTTAGTGAACCATGGCAGGCTGAGCGTAGTGTGGCTAATTCAGCCGCTATTCTTTCTCAGCCAGAATCACATTATCAGTGGGTGCGCCCTGGCATTATGCTCTATGGTGTGTCGCCTTTTGTTGACGGCCTGGCAGAGGCTGCAGGCCTTCAGCCAGTCATGAGTTTATCAACCGAGTTGATCGCCATTCAGCATTTACGTCAGGGTCAACGTGTTGGTTATGGCGGCACATGGCGATGCCCCAGCGATATGCGTATTGGTATTGCCGCTATTGGTTATGGTGACGGCTACCCACGTCATGCTGAATCAGGTACTCCCGTGTTGGTAGGTGGTCAGCGCAGCCAAATCATAGGTCGTGTTGCAATGGATATGATTACCATTGATTTGCGTGATATGCCCGATGCCACTATTGGTGATACTGTGACACTATGGGGTGAAGGTTTGCCAGTAGAAGAGGTAGCGCAACACGCCAAGACAATCGCTTATGAGCTGCTGTGCGGCGTCACGCGTAGAGTTAATTTCAAATATAGTTAGGAATTCCCTGATTCATTCATGGCTATCGCAACAAAAAATAAATCGGTATACATTTGTAACGAATGTGGCGCAGGTAATCCCAAGTGGGTAGGCCAATGTCCATCGTGCGGCAGTTGGAATACACTCATAGAAGAAGCCGTCATCCCGACAAGCTCACGCTTTGTTGGTTATGCCGCAGCAAAAAGCGAAGTGGTTTCGCTGGCTGAAATTAGCCCAGAGGCTAATAGCTATATCAGCACCACCATTAGTGAGCTAGACCTCGTGCTGGGCGGTGGTCTGGTAGCAGGCGGCGTGGTGTTGATTGGTGGCAATCCTGGCATTGGAAAATCCACCTTATTATTACAGGCCTCTGTTTGTCTCGGCAGTGCTGAGCCTTCTTTGTATGTCACCGGTGAAGAGTCTTTAGAGCAGGTCTCTCTGCGTGCCCACCGCCTCGGTGTTGCCAATAGTAACGTGCGTTTACTGGCCGAAACTTCGGTTGAGCGTATTCTCGTGCAAATTAAAAAAGAAAAGCCCAGTATGGTGATAGTTGACTCCATACAAACTATATTTAGTGAGTCATTATCATCAGCGCCGGGTTCTGTCGCGCAGGTGCGTGAAAGCACCACCCGTCTGGTTCAATTTGCCAAACGCAATGGTTGTATTGTATTAATAGCTGGCCATGTTACAAAAGAGGGTAACCTCGCTGGTCCGCGCGTATTAGAGCATATGGTTGATACAGTGCTTTATTTCGAGGGCGATGCTAGTAGTCGTTATCGTGTTTTACGTTCAGTGAAAAATCGCTTTGGCCCAGTCAATGAAGTCGGTTTATTCGCAATGACCGAGCAAGGACTGAAACCGGTTAGTAATCCTTCAGCAATCTTCCTCTCTCAACATGCAAACCCCGTAGCAGGCAGCGCCATTACTGTTACCTGTGAAGGTAGCCGTCCCATCCTGGTTGAAGTGCAAGCGCTGGTTGCAGGCAGCCCCTTATCACAGCCACGCCGCGTTGCCTTAGGTGTGGATGGCAACCGCTTAGCCATGTTGTTGGCTTTACTTTATCGCCATGGTGGTACTAGCTTGCATGGCGATGACGTGTTTGTGAACGTAGTCGGCGGTATGCGTATTACTGAAACCGCATCCGATCTCGCCGTCGTTATGGCAACGCTATCCAGTTATAAAAACAGACCTCTACCAGAGAAAACCGTCATTTTTGGCGAATTGGGTTTAGGTGGTGAACTACGCCCCGTTGCCAACGGCCAAGAGCGTCTTAAAGAAGCCGCACGCCACGGTCTAACGCGCGCCTTCATTCCTAAAGCTAATGCGCCACGTAAGGCCATTAAGGGGATAGAGGTGGTTAAATTGGATTCGCTAGAACAAGCATTGACTTATTTATAGTCTGCTTTGTCTCCAGCCACGATGGGGATTCCTTATTTATGTTAGTAATTTTTCCATGATTCGTTGGTAGATTGACGATAATATATCTGGTGCCTTTGTATCTATTTGTTCATTGATTTTGTGAATGGTGGCGTTGACGGGGCCGAGTTCGATAACTTGTGCGCCGGTGGGGGCGATAAAGCGGCCATCGGAAGTGCCGCCTTCGGTCGAGAGTTTGGTGTCGATGTCGGTGATTTCTTTGATTGCGGTAATGGTTTGATCGATCAACTTGCCTTGTTCGGTAATAAAGGGTTTGGCGGATAGATTCCATTTTATTTGGTAATCGAGTTGATGTTTGTCTAATATTTTAATGATGCGGGTTTTAATGGCATCGGGTGTGAGTTCGGTTGAGAAGCGTAGGTTAAAGACCACTTCCATTTCACCCGGAATAACATTTGTTACGCCAGTGCCAGCATGGATATTGGAAATTTGAAAGGTGGTGGCAGGGAAGTGGTCGTTACCTTGATCCCATTCTACGGTACTAAGCTCAGCAAGGGCTGCGGTACCGAGGTGTATTGGGTTGGCCGCGAGGTGTGGATAGGCGACATGACCTTGTGTACCTTGGATAGTTAGTTTGCCACCGAGTGAGCCGCGCCGACCATTTTTAATGGTGTCGCCGACGTGATTATCGCTGGTGGGTTCGCCAACAATGCACATGTCGATGTGTTCATTGCGCGCTTGCAAGGTCTCAATGACTTTAACGGTACCATTGATGGCATCGCCTTCTTCATCGCTGGTAATCAGTAGACCGATGGAGCCTTTATGGTCAGGGTTGTCGGCGACAAAACGTTCACAGGCCGTGATCATTGCGGCAATGCTGGATTTCATGTCAGCAGTGCCGCGACCCGTAAGCATGCCATCTTTGATGGTTGGCTTAAACGGTGGTGTTTGCCAGGCGTCTAACGGGCCCGGTGGCACGACATCGGTATGGCCAGCAAATACCAGCAAGGGTGCTTCGCTACCACGTCGCGCCCAAAGGTTACTAACGTCAGCAAACGGCATGTCTTCACAGATAAAGCCTAGAGGTGCCAAGCGTGATTTCAGTAACGCCTGGCAGCCTTCATCTTTTGGTGTGACGGAAGGTTTGGCGATGAGGTCTATTGCCAAGGCTAGGGTATTATCTATTCGAGTATCGTCCATTTATTTTCCAAAGTGTTCCTTATATTCTGCGTCTTTGAAACCAATATAAAGTTTGCCGTTATTATCCAGCACAGGGCGTTTGATAATGGCTGGTTGTTCGACTAATAGATCGGCGATGGCTGATTGACTGCTGATGGCTTTTTGCTCATCGGTCAATTTGCGCCAGGTGGTGCCACGGCGATTGACCAGTATGTCCTGGTCAATCTCTTTTAGCCATTGGTTTACTTTTGTTTTTGTTAGGCCGTCGGCGCGAAAGTCGTGAAAGTCATAATGAATATGATTGTCATCTAACCAGCGTCGCGCCTTGCGCACAGTGTCGCAGTTTTTGATGCCATAGAGGGTGATGTTTGCCATAGTGCTTTAATCTAGCCTTATCTATTTTAGATATCGCGTAATAATTCGTTAATACCCACTTTGCTACGAGTTTTCGCATCTACTTGCTTTACGATGACAGCACAATAGAGGCTATAGCTGCCGTCTTTTGATGGTAGGCTGCCCGATACCACAACAGCGCCTGCGGGAATGCGGCCATAGCTGATTTCACCCGTCATGCGATTGAAGATTTTGGTGCTTTGACCAATGTAAACGCCCATAGAAATGACGGCACCTTCTTCCACAATGACGCCTTCGACCACTTCTGAGCGTGCGCCAATAAAGCAATTGTCTTCAATAATGGTTGGGCTGGCTTGCAGTGGTTCCAATACGCCGCCAATACCAACGCCACCTGATAGATGAACGTTTTTACCAATCTGTGCGCAAGAACCGACGGTTGACCAGGTATCGACCATAGTGCCGCTATCAACATAGGCGCCGATGTTGATATACGACGGCATCAAGATTGCGCCGGGTGCGATATAAGAACCATGACGCGCTGTGGCAGGCGGCACAACACGCACACCTGATTCACGAAAGTCACGTGAATTCATGTCTTGGAATTTAGAATCAACTTTGTCGTAATAGTTAGTGAAGCCGCCTTTAACAAATTCGTTATCATTAATGCGGAAAGAAAGCAGTACGGCTTTTTTTAGCCATTCGTTGACCACCCATTCGCCATTGATTTTCTCGGCAACGCGGGCGCTACCATTATTTAATTGTGCTAACGCTTCAGTGACGGCTTCTTTAACGTGGGTATCGACCGTTCGTGGTGTGATATCGGCACGTCGCTCGAAGGCTTCTTCGATGGTGACTTTAATATCATTCATTGTTTTGTCTCTCCTGTAATAATCAGTAAAAATCGGCAAATAAATTTGGCTATAAAGAAAATAGGTTTATTGCTTGATGCAATCACGGATGCGCTTGGCAGCATCAATGCATTGTTCAAGGTTCGCGACTAGCGCGATCCGAACAAAACCGACACCTGGATTAATACCATTGCTTTGACGTGAAAGATAGCGCCCCGGCAATACAGTGACATTATATTGTTGATAGAGTCGCTTGGCGAATTGCTCGTCGCATTGTCCATTATGCGAACTAATATTGAGCCATAGGTAGAAGCCAGCATCAGGCCAATCTATATCGATAACAGGTTTCAGTATGTCAATAACAGCAGTAAACTTTTCAGTGTAGAGTCTGCGGTTTTCAACCACATGTTGATCATCACTCCAGGCGGCAGCGCTGGCGTATTGCGCTGGCGGTGACATGGCAGAACCATGATAGGTGCGGTATTGCAAAAATGGTTTAATCAGCGCTGCGTCGCCAGCAACAAAACCTGAGCGCAAGCCTGGTGCGCTAGAGCGTTTAGACAAGCTATGAAAGACCAGGCAATTTTTATAGTCATTGCGTCCAACGGATTGAGCGACCTCGAGTAGGCCAACAGGCGGCGTGCTGTTTGTTGGATAAATATCGGCATAACATTCATCCGAGACAATAGTGAAATTATATTGGTCGCTGAGTTCAATAAGGCGTTTTAGTAGCGATTCTGGTGCAACCCTACCACTGGGGTTACCTGGACTGCATAAATAAATAAGCTGGCATTGTTGCCACTGTTCTTTGGTAATGCTTTCAATGTCAGGTAGAAAACCATTATCGCTGGTCGTGTTGAGATACACTGGTTTAGCACCTGCGAGTAGGGCGGCACCTTCATAGATTTGATAAAATGGGTTAGGGATTAATACCAGTTTATTTTTTTCAACCAGACATTGCACAATGGCAAACAAGGCTTCGCGCGTGCCGTTGACGGGCAGCACTTGTGTGTTGACATCAAACTGTTTGAGTTGATAGCGTCGTGTCAAATAATCAGCAATGGCTTGGCGTAGTTCGTCGCTGCCCTTAGTGATGGGGTAATTAGCGAGTCTGTCTAGCTGACTGATTAGTGCCTCTTTGAGGAAAGCAGGAGTTGGGTGTTTGGGCTCGCCAATGGATAGGTTGATAGGTGAATAGGCATCATTAGGCACAGTATCAGCAAATAATGCACGCATGCGCTGAAACGGGTATGGTTGTAAAGTCTGTAGACCAGGATTCATCAGATCACTTTATATTGTTCAATCAGCAATAATAAAACCATTAATTATAGCGTTTTATGCCGTGTTACGTCTTTATAAATGACAAATTCATCTCACACTAGACTCAGTTCGACTTATGTATTCGCTGTGTTGGCTTTGCTTGCGTCTGCGACGATGTGGGGCACCATCTGGTATCCGCTACGTTTGTTAGAAGATCAAGGTTTGGCAGGCTTATGGTGTGCTTTACTTATGTATGGCACGGCATTAGTGATTAGTATTCCCTGGTGGTGGCGATATCGCCTGGATTTTGTGCGTCGGCCTGTCGCATTGGTGTTGTTGGGTCTAGCCAGTGGCTGGGCCAATGTTGCTTTTATTCTTGCGATTATTGATGGTGAAATCGTTAGAGTTACCTTGCTGTTTTTTCTTTACCCGATATGGGCGACGCTGATAGGCCGCTTTTTTTTGCATGAGCCTATGCCTGGGCGTGCCTGGATTGGCTTTTTTGTTGCGATTGCCGGTGCCTTGATTATGATGTGGAACCCGCAAGTGGGTAGCCTTTTACCACAAGACAGTAACGATTGGTTGGCCTTGTCTGCTGGTTTTGCCTTTGCAGTGTCGGCGGCAATAGTAAGAAATTTGAGTGAAATTGGTGTAGTACCGAAGACGATTGTGGTGTGGGTTGGCGTGGTGGTGGTTGCGGCACTTTGGTTGTTGATTGCAGCAGTTGAGTTTCCTGTGCTCGATAGTGAAGTCTACCTGGCGGCGAGTTTGCTTGGGTTGTTCGCCACGGTGGTGATGACTTTGTTGGTGCAATACGGTTTTCACCATGTGCCTGTGTCGCGCTCTTCGGTTATTTTGTTGTTTGAATTAATAGCCGGTGCATTGTCGGCCTATTGGCTAGCCAATGAAGTTCCTGTTCCTAATGAGTGGTTGGGTGGTAGTGTGATAGTGATTGGTGCATGGTTAATTTTGACTGTGAGTGGCAATGGGGGAAAAGAAAAATGTTAGGCTTGGCCTCTCTCTTCATCTAAAGAATCAATGATTTCATTGCGTAGAGTTTGCAATAATTTTTCATCGGTAATTGCCTCATCATTTTCATCTTCGAGAGCAAAAATATCTTCTACTTTTTCGCCCAAGGTCGCAATCTTTGCGATACGTGCAGTGATGTTGTGCCGTGTTAAGGTTTGCGCTATGCGTGACAAAATACCGGGTTGGTCAGTGGTTACTACTTCCATCAAGGTGCGATTGTTTTGATCATCGTGAGAGAAAGTGACGCGAGTAGGTATATTAAAGGCACGCAAGCGTCGCTGTTGACGTCGTTGTATCGACGCCCATTCGTCTATGGGTGTTGATAAAGATTTCTTTAGGTGGATTTCTATTTCTTCATTACTCATTGCTACAGAATCGTCATGGCCATCATCAGCCAGTATCGTGTAACTGTTGATGACGTAATTATCTTTTGTGGTGTAAATCGCTGCATCGTGAATACTGATGCCAAGTTTTTCTAGTGCTGTAGTGTTAGCTGCGAAGGGGTCAATGAGCCTGGGGTCGCTATAGGTAAAGATCTTGGTGTCATTGTTTCGGCCAATATTACTGACCATGACAAAGGGTACATGAGTGTTATCAACAATCTTGATCATCGCCTGCGTTTGCCAGGCAACTTCCTCGGCGCTATTGCGTAGAAAGTATTCGTCCTCAAGGTGAGACCATTGTCTGTTGACTAATTTTTCGCTGACGTTGTTGGCCTCAAGTAGTGCTTTGGCCAAGCGTTTGACATGTTTAATTAAACTTTCACGGTCTAGTGGGTTATCGAGGCCGCGGAAGAGAGCACGACGCGTTAACGCATAGAGTTCTTGCAGTAGTGATGCGCGCCAGTTATTCCAAAGCTTTGGGTTGGTGCCGCGGATATCGCCGACAGTAAGAAGGTAGAGGTAATCTAAATGTGTTTGGTCGCCGACGATATGAGCAAATTCTGCAATGGTGTCGGGGTCGGAGATATCTTTGCGCTGTGCCGTCATAGACATGGTTAAATGGTTTTTGACTAGCCATGCGACAAACTCAGAATCATAATTACTCAAACCATGATGAAGGCAAAATTCACGGGCATCTTTCTCACCAAGCTTGGAGTGATCACCGCCACGGCCTTTGCCAATATCGTGAAACAAACCAGCTAAATACAATATTTCTGGTTTTGGCAGTGACGATGCGATCTGGCTGCATAATGGCAATTCTTTTTTATGTTCTTCAACAAATAGCCGCCTTAAATTTCTAACAACAGTTAGTATGTGCTCATCTACTGTGTAGATATGAAATAGGTCGAATTGCATTTGCCCAACTAGGTTGGAAAAGCTAGGCAGGTAGGCTGCGAGCACGCCATAGTTATGCATGCGCCTAAGTTCATGTGTAAGGCCTTGTGGTTGGCGCATGATCTCCATAAATAAAGCACGATTATCTGGGTTGTTACGAAAGCCTTCGTCGATTAAATGACAGTGTTGTCGGATCAAGCGGATAGTCGATGCACGAACCCCTGTAAGGTGCGGGTTTTGCTGCAACACTAGAAATATCTCCAGTAATGCTGATGGGTGGTGCTTAAACACGAGGTCATTAACGACTTCCAAAAAACCATCTCGCTCTTGGAAGTGTCTATTTAGTGTATTAACTTTGCTATCCGAGCGCGCGTAGAGGATGGCTTCGCTAAAGTGTTGCAACAACATTTCGTTAAGGCGGCTAAGCTCTTTAATGGTGCGATAGTAATGCATCATTAAAATCTCTACCGCATGTTTATGCTCGTCATCTTTATAACCCAGTGTTTGCGCAAGGTCAGGTTGGTGGTCGAAAAGCAGCCGGTCTTCTTCACGGCCAGCGAGAATATGTAAGGCAAAACGAACCTGCCAAAGAAAATTTTGCGCGTTAACAAGATCATTATGTTCCGTCTGCGTCAGAAAATTGTGCGTCACAAGGTCATGAAAATTTTCTGCATCAAAATATCGTTTCGTTACCCATATAATGGTATGAATATCACGTAAGCCGCCAGGCCCATCTTTAACGTTGGGTTCGAGGTTGTAGGCAGAGTCACCGTATTTGCGATGACGTAATTGCTGTTCCTGTAGTTTGGCTTTAAAAAAGACTTTGTTCGGCCAGATATGGTCTGATGAAATCGAGGTTTGTAGCTGGGTAAAAAGTGATGTTGTCCCTGTAATAAATCGAGATTCAATCAGGTTTGTTATGGTGGAAATATCTTTTTTGGCTTCGACGATGCAGTGTTCTACAGTGCGTACGCTATGCCCTATTTCAAGACCCATATCCCAACAGAAACTAATAAAATGAGTAATGGTATCGTTATGCTGTTCATGATAATTGTTGGCAAGTAATATCAGAATGTCGATATCGGAGTGTGGAAATAGTTCGCCACGACCGTAACCACCGACAGCGATGAGCGCAATATCATCGCTGTTTTGGTCAATGAATTGCTGCCATACGAGAGCCAGCAGCTGATCGATTTCTTTTGCGTGTACATGTACGAGCTCTGATGCCAGTGCGCCATCGTAAAAGCGTTTATGCAGTAAGTTGCGGATTCCGGTGAGTTTATCTCTAAACTTGGTGAGATTGGTATGGTTGTGTGTTTGGTTAATAGCTGGGTCGCTCATGGTAGGCAATATGCTTGTACGATACTTACAATTAAATGTCGTCTTCGGGTCGCCTGGTAAGAACGTCAAAGCCATCGTCTGTGACTAGAATCGTGTGTTCCCACTGGGTTGATAGGCTGCGATCACGTGTTACGACCGTCCAATTATCGCCCAGCAGCTTGACGCCGCGTTTACCGATGTTGAGCATGGGCTCGATAGTAAAGGTCATGCCAGTTGCCAATGGTATACCGGTGTTGGGTTCGCCATAGTGCAAGACTTGCGGTTCTTCGTGGAACTCTTTGCCAATGCCGTGACCGCAGTATTCACGCACGACGGACATATTGTTCGATTCTGCATGTTCTTGAATGGCATGGCCAATATCGCCGAGACGGACGCCGGGCTTGACCATTTCGATGCCAGTGCGCATGGCGTCATAAGAAATCTTACACGCGCGTTTTGCCATGATTGAGGGTTCACCAACATAAAACATCTTACTGGTATCACCGTGATAGCCCTCTTTGATGACAGTAACATCAATATTAATAATGTCGCCATTCTTGAGTTTCTTGTCACCGGGAATACCGTGACAAACAACGTGGTTGACTGAGGTACAGATTGATTTTGGAAAACCATGATAATTCAATGGTGCAGGTATCGCCGCCTGTTCCTGGGTGATGAAATTGTGGCAGATCTGGTCAAGCTCGCCAGTCGTGATGCCAACAACGACATGCGGGCGAATCATATGCAATACGTCTGCAGCAAGTCGTCCTGCGACACGCATTTTCTCGATCTCATCAGTTGATTTAATAGTGACAGGCATAGCTCTTATCAATAAATTCAATAGCTTAGTTTGCTTTTAGTACAAAAGCACACTGCAATCGCGCATTCTAACCGTACTGGTGCATCTGCGCCATCGCTAGCCAAAAGATTGAGAAAATGTCCCTAATATGGTATAAGTCTCGCGCCGAATCTCACTTGAGAGTCGGTATACACGGGTAATGTTCGCTGTTGCCATACTATGACACACACATTCCGTCACATCGGCTGGGGTGCTGGATAGTCCGCTATTTGGTCAGCTTATGGGGAATGTGGAGGCTTAACCCTACAAGAGGAAATTAATATGCCTAACGTCTCAATGCGTGAGATGCTGGAGGCTGGTGTCCATTTCGGCCATCAGACTCGCTACTGGAATCCCCAGATGGCGCCTTATATCTTTGGCGCACGTAATAAAATTCATATCATCAACCTTGAAAAGACTTTGCCGTTGTTTAACGACGCCTTGAACTTTATGGGCAGTTTGGCTGCTCGTAAAGGCAAGATTTTATTTGTTGGTACCAAGCGTGCCGCATCAGAAATTATTGCTAAAGAAGCTGAGCGTTGCGGTTGCCCTTATGTTGATCGCCGCTGGTTGGGTGGTATGTTAACCAATTTTAAAACTATCAAAAAGTCGGTTCGTCGTTTGAAAGAGCTTGATGCGATGGAAGAAGACGGTCGCATGAACCGGTTTAATAAAAAAGAAGCCTTGGGCCTGAGTCGTGAGCGCACCAAATTGCAAACCAGTCTGGCAGGTATTAAGAACATGGTGGGTCTGCCTGATGCCATGTTTGTTGTGGATGTCGGTTATGAGAAAAACGCAGTTGCAGAAGCAGTGAAACTGGGTATTCCTGTTATTGGTATTGTTGATACTAATAATCAAATGAAGGGTATTGATTACGTCATTCCCGGTAACGATGACGCCATTCGTTCGATTCAGCTTTACGTCGCAAGTGCTGCTGATGCAGTGCTTGAGGGTCGTTTATCGCTTACCCAAAACCAGGGTGGTAGCGGTGATGAATTCGTCGAGGTTGATGTTAGTGGTGCAGTCGCGGTACCGGCTATTGTTAAGAAGAGAGCGAGAAAAACAGTAAAGAAAGAAGTTGATGCTAAAGCGCCAGTAGAGACTCCGGCAAAAACACCAGCAGCAGCTGAAACATCAGTAGAGGCTGCAGCAGAAACACCAGCAGTTGAACCATCAGTAAAAGCCTCAGTAGAAACGCCTGCCGCATCTTAAAACGATAACAATATAGTGTTCTTTTGTGTCATGGGGTTGTGTCTAACACGCCCCATAATGACCAGCTGAGAAAATTGAGTATTTTGTATGAGGAAAGATTTATGAAGGTGTCTGCTGCGATGGTTAAGGAACTGCGCGAGCGTACTAGTCTAGGTATGTTGGAATGTAAAAAAGCACTGACTGAGACGAGTGGCGATATCGATGCTGCCGTCGAGTTATTACGTAAATCAGGCCAAGCTAAGGCAGATAAAAAAGCTGGTCGTATCGCTGCCGAAGGCCGAATTATTCAATTAATTAGTGATGATGGAAAAACCGCAGCTATCGTTGAAGTCAACTGTGAAACTGATTTTGTTGCTAATGGCGATGAATTTGGTGAGTTTGTCACATTGATTGTTCAGCGCGTTATCACAGACAAGCCTGCTGATGTCGATGCATTAGTACAGTTAGCGTTTGATGATGATAAGAGCATTGAAGAGCGTCGCAACGAGATGATTACCAAGTTGGGTGAAAAGATCTCTGTTCGCCGCTTTGATCGTTTTGATAGTGATGGTGGCCAAATTGATGGCTATATGCACGGTGTTCGCATAGGCGTCCTGGTTGACATTGTTCCTGGTAACACCACTTTGGGTAAAGATGTAGCGATGCACATTGCTGCCAGTCGGCCTATCGCCATATCTGAAGACAACGTTGATCCAGCTGCGCTGGCTAAAGAGAAAGATATTTTTGAAGTTCAAGCCGCTGAGAGTGGCAAGCCTGCAGAAATCATCGAGAAGATGGTTGCTGGTCGTATTCGCAAGTTTTTATCGGAAGTAACCTTGTTGGGCCAGCCTTTTGTTAAAGACCCTGATTTGTCAGTGGCGAAATTACTTGATAAAAGTAATAGTTGCGTTAAGCAATTTGTTCGTTTTGAAGTGGGTGAAGGTATCGAAAAAAAGGTCGAGAACTTTGCTGATGAAGTGGCTGCACAGGTCGCGCAAAGCAAATAGAGAGCAAGTTAATGAGCAAATCCCATAGTGCACCATCTTATAAGCGCATTGTCCTCAAGCTGAGTGGCGAAGCGCTGATGGGGGACGAAGACTATGGGATTAAGCCAGAGATAATAAAGCGTCTTGCCAAAGAGATTGCCGAGGTTGTTCGTGCTGGCGTTGAAGTAGGTCTGGTTATCGGTGGTGGCAATATTTTTCGTGGTGCTGGTCTTGCTGCGGCAGGTATGGAACGTGTATCGGCCGACCACATGGGCATGTTGGCAACCGTTATTAACGCTTTGGCAATGCAGGATGCGCTAGAGCGCTTAGACACCAAGACGCGTGTTATGTCTGCTTTGCAGATTAATGAAGTGTGTGAGCAATATATTCGCCGTCGTGCAGTGCGCCATCTTGAAAAAGGTCGCGTTGTAATTTTTGCGGCGGGTACGGGTAATCCGTTTTTCACCACAGATTCCGCAGCAAGTTTGCGTAGTGTCGAAATTGGTGCTGAGCTGGTGTTAAAAGCGACCAAGGTTGATGGTGTCTACAGCGCAGATCCAATGAAAGACAAAACGGCAACACGCTATGATCGTCTAAGTTATGATCAGGTTATCGAACAAAAGTTAGATGTAATGGATACAACAGCAATTGTTCTGTGTCGTGATTATGGTATGCCATTACGTATTTTTGATATCAATGATTCTGGCGCTCTAATGCAAATTATTTGTGGTGCAGATAAAGGTACATTGGTATCTTAATAGTGGGTAGGGCAAGGTTATGATCGAGGAGATAAAACAAGATACATCGCAACGTATGGAAAAGAGCATCGAATCGTTTCGCGATACCTTAGTTAAATTACGTACTGGCCGCGCCAATCCCAGCTTGCTTGACCAGGTTATGATTCCCTATTATGGCTCAAACGTACCTTTAAGCCAGGCAGCAACAGTTTCGGTGGCTGATGCACGTATGTTGAACGTTACACCATGGGAAAAAGATTTGGTGCCTGTTATTGAAAAAGCAATCATGGCGTCAGGTCTTGGTTTGAATCCATCGACATCAGGCAGTGTTATTCGTATAGCATTGCCACCACTGACAGAAGAGCGTCGCCGCGACATGGTCAAGATTGTGAAGGCAGAAGCAGAGAATGCACGCATTGCCTTGCGTAATATTCGTCGCGATGCTAACGGTGATTTTAAAGAGTTATTAAAAGAAAAAGAAATAACCGAAGATGAAGAACGTAGAGCAGAAGATGATATTCAAAAAATCACTGACAAATTTGTTGCACAAGTTGAAAAAATAACAGAAGGAAAAGAGGCAGATTTGCTCGAAGTCTAATTTGCACCCTTTTATCTATTTTCTCTAGCCTGACCCAGACTAAAATTTCCGCCTCTATAGTAGGTATGGTACTAACTATGGATCAACGCAGTGATTCTACGGGCAGCACTATGTTGCCACACCATGTCGCCATTATTATGGATGGCAATGGTCGTTGGGCTCAGCAGCGTAGTAAGGCACGTGTTATGGGGCACCGTTCGGGTGTTGCATCTGTGCGTGCAGTGATTGAACACAGCGCACGCCAACAAATCAATATACTTACCTTATTCGCTTTCAGCAGTGAGAACTGGCGTCGTCCGCAGGACGAGGTGGGTTTGCTTATGAAATTGTTTCTTGAGGCGATCAAGTCTGAAGGTAAAAAACTGCATGAGAATCGTGTCCGCCTGCGCTTTATTGGTGATATATGCGCATTTTCTCCGCAACTGCAAAAACAGATTGCCGAGATAGAACAGCTCACTCAGGATAACGCTGGCTTATTGGTCAATATTGCGGCTAACTATGGTGGTCATTGGGAAATTATCGAGGCGGTTCGTCAACTTGCAGAACAAGTTGAGAGTGGCTCGATGAGTGCCAAAGATATTGATAATGATCATCTTACTCAGTTTCTGGCGCTGGGTGACATTGCTCCGCCTGATTTATTTATTCGTACTGGTGGTGAGCAACGTATCAGTAATTTCTTGCTATGGCATTTGGCCTATACCGAGTTATATTTTACCGATACCTTATGGCCAGATTTTGATAGCCAGGCTTATGACCTTGCCTTGGAATGGTTTGCTGGCCGTCAACGCCGATTTGGCCAAATCGCAGAGCAAGTAAGAGAGCAAGTAAGGTAGTGTTAAAACAGCGTTTAATCACTGCTGCCATTCTTATACCTTTGATGATCATCTGTGTGCTTAAGGCATCGACAGCAGTAGTGGCGATTGTTTTTGCCATAATTATTGTGGCTGCTGCTTGGGAGTGGGGCGCACTGCTTAAGTTAGCAGCAGGTGCTCGGCTGTCTTTGATTGTGGCATTAATACTAGCAATGCTATTAGGTTTTTTCTGGGTGTTAGAGCAGCATCACATTACGTGGGCGGTGTTGGCTTTTGCCAGCTTGCTTTGGCTAGTACTTAGCATTGCAGTGGTGAGTGTGCAGTGTCGTGGGGATCTTGGTGCTGATTTACCGCGTGGGCAATATCTATTGCTTGGCTTTCTTTTGTTTGTTTTTGCCTGGCTGGCTGCTTTGTCTTTGCACGGTGGCTCAGAATTTGGTCCTGTGCTTTTGCTCTATGTGTTTGGTTTGGTTTGGTTGGCCGATGCAGGGGCTTATTTTTCTGGTAAGCAATGGGGTAAGGACACGTTAGCGAGTCATATTAGCCCAGGTAAAACGTGGCAAGGTTTTTACGGTGCGGTGCTTGTCGGTGCCATGGTAGCCCTGGCTGGTGCGTGGTATTTTGGTTTTTCAGGTACGAATTATCTTATTTTTGTCTCCCTATCTTTACTCGTAGTGGTGTTCTCTGTGTTCGGTGATTTATTTGAAAGTTGGCTTAAACGCCGTGCTGGCGTGAAAGATAGCGGTCAATTATTACCTGGGCATGGTGGTGTTTTAGATCGTATCGATAGTTTGTTAGCCGCATTACCGATTATGGCCTTTGGACTTTCATTTTTTGAAGTGATTCAATGATCGGTGTAACCATCTTAGGTTCGACAGGCTCGATAGGTGTTAGCACGCTAGATGTGATTCGCACCAATAAAGATCAATACCGTGTTGTCGCGCTTAGTGCCAATACAGATGTTGAAGGTTTATATCAGCAATGTCTCGATTTTCAGCCAAAGATTGCAGTCATGGCGAATGCTGATTCGGCAGCTGAATTACAACGAAAGTTGCGTCAGTGTGACAGTAATACACAGGTAGAAAGTGGTAATGAGAGTTTAGAACGCATCGCTAGCCTTGATGATATTGAATGCGTTATGGCAGCGATTGTCGGTGCCGCAGGTTTATTACCAACGTTGGCAGCCGCACGTGCTGGCAAGCGTATCTTGTTGGCTAACAAAGAAGCGTTGGTGATGTCCGGTCAGATTTTTATGGATACTGTAAAAAAGCATAATGCTGAGTTACTGCCGATCGATAGTGAACACAACGCAATTTTTCAGTGTATGCCTGCCGGGCAGCATGACCTGGCAAGTTGTGGTGTAGAAAGAATTTTGTTAACAGCTTCAGGTGGTCCATTTCGGCAAATGCAGTTGGCTGATTTAAAATCGGTGACGCCAGCGCAAGCCTGTGCGCACCCGAACTGGGATATGGGCCGTAAAATCTCAGTTGATTCGGCAACGATGATGAATAAAGGGCTTGAGGTGATTGAAGCCTGCTGGTTGTTCGGCACGACAGCGGATTTAGTGCAAGTGGTGGTGCACCCACAAAGTATTATTCATTCTATGGTTGAATATTGCGATGGCTCAGTATTAGCACAACTGGGTAACCCGGACATGCGCACGCCTATTGCCTATGGTTTAGCCTGGCCTCAGCGTATTCCATCTGGTGTTAAGCGCCTGGATTTGCTGAGTGTGGCGTCGCTTGATTTCGAAGCACCAGATTTTGGGCGATTCCCCTGTCTAGCCTTGGCCTATCGGGCAGCGCAGGCGACTGATACCACCAGCGCGATTATGAATGCAGCGAATGAGTGTGCCGTCGATGCTTTTCTCCGTGATAAACTTAGTTTCCTCGATATTGCCCAAGTCATTACGCAAGTTATGGATGAGTTGCCAGCGCAGGCAGCGAGTAGTCTTGATGCCATTTTGGCGGATGACCTTGCAGCACGTGAGTTAGCAAGCGATATTATTACAGTGATCAACTAAGGAAGCTCTGAACAAGTTATGATTGTTTTACGCTGGCTACAATCGTCCCCATTCGTTTTAAAGATCTCAACAACAGAGCGACTGTTGCCGCTCACTTTGAAACGAATTGGAACAATTTTATCTTAGCCCAAATTCAACCAGAATTATTCAGAGCTTTCTTAAGTTTCTATCCCCATCAATGAGTGATATTTTTCAATATATTTTATGGTTTATCGTGGCAATTGCCATTTTGGTGACCGTGC
>CAYURS010000001.1:0-27078 GCA_964447165.1 uncultured Thiotrichales bacterium | reverse complement strand
CCGCTAAATAAGGTTCGCCATGGTCTCCACAGCCACAGATATCACCACTAATATGGGTACGGACAGTATCGAAGCACTAATGAACGAGCTGGGCCGCAATGCTAAAGCGGCTTCGCGTGTGCTGATGTCTGCCAGTACGGCGGATAAAAATACTGCATTGATCGCTATTGCCGAAGCGATTGTTGGGCGTCAGGCTGATTTGATTGCCGAAAACAAGAAAGACCTTGATGCTGGTCGTGCCCGTGGTTTGAGCGCTGCCTTGATGGATCGGCTTGAGCTGAACGCCGAGCGCATCGAGACAATGGCAGATGGTTTGCGTCAGGTTGCAGCACTGCCTGACCCTGTTGGCGAAATCAGTGGTATGAGTTACCAGCCCTCGGGCATTCAGGTCGGGCATATGCGTGTGCCGCTGGGTGTTGTTGGCATCATTTACGAATCGCGCCCTAATGTCACGGCCGATGCAGCGGCTTTGTGTTTGAAATCAGGCAATGCGGCGATATTGCGCGGCGGTTCAGAAGCGCTGCATTCTAATCAGGCGATTGCACGTTGCATTCATGATGGCTTGCGTCAGGCAGGCTTACCGTTAGCCGCAGTGCAAGTTGTGCCGACGACTGATCGCGCAGCGGTGAGCGCATTGGTACGCATGAAAGATTATGTTGACGTTATCGTGCCACGCGGTGGCAAGGGCTTGATTGAACGTGTCAGTACCGATGCCCGCGTGCCAGTGATTAAACATTTGCATGGCGTCTGCCATGTCTATATCGATGGCGATGCCAATATTGATAAGGCTGTTGCCATTGCGGTGAATGCAAAGACCCAACGTTATGGCACGTGCAATACGATGGAGACATTATTGGTTGCCGATTCCATCGCTACGCAAGTATTGCCTTTGTTGGCAAAAGAATATGCTGCCAAAGACGTTGAGCTACGTGGTTGTGCTCGTACATTAAAGATTATTACTAAGGCTAAAGCGGCAACCGAAGATGATTGGCACGAGGAATATCTAGCACCCATTTTGTCTATTCGTATCGTTGATGGGCTTGACCAGGCGCTAGATCATATCCATCAATACAGCTCGAACCATACCGAATCGATTGTTAGTGAAAATTATTCAGCGACACAACGTTTTTTGCGTGAAGTGGATTCAAGTTCTGTCATGGTTAATACGTCAACACGGTTTGCTGACGGTTTTGAATATGGCCTGGGTGCTGAAATTGGCATTAGTACTGACAAACTTCATGTGCGCGGCCCTGTCGGTTTGCAAGGCCTAACCTCGCAAAAGTATATAGTGCTGGGTGATGGCCATATTCGTTGTTAACGGATGATAGGCGTTTATGGCGGCACCTTTGACCCTATCCATTTCGGTCATTTGCGTTCAGCGTTAGAAGTCGCTGAACAACTTTCGTTATCTAAAGTTTTGATGATTCCCAGCGCACAACCGCCGCACCGTCAAACACCCAAAGTGTCAGCACAAGACCGCTGGAAAATGTTGCAATTGGCCTTGTTAGGCCAGTCTCATTTGGTTGCCGATGATCATGAAATCATGCGTGATGGCCCATCATATACCTACGATACGTTAGAGGTTTTGCGGCAAGAGTTTGTTGATACACCACTTTGCTTGATTCAGGGTGGTGATGTTTTTGCAGATTTAGCGAGTTGGCATCGTTGGCAAGAGCTACGTGATTTGGTGCATATTGTAGTGATGCGGCGTGGCGGTGACCCGGTGCAGTGGAATGATAAAGTAAAGCAGCATTATGGCGCTGCCAGGGTGAATGATGTATCGCAACTGTCGGCTGTCTCCGCAGGGCTAATCTGCGAGTTAAATGTAACGCCTTTGCACATATCAGCGACGAATGTTCGCCAACGATTATTGGACAACAAAGCAGTTAGGTATCTAATTCCCGATAGCGTATTGGCGTATATCAAACAAAATAAATTATATCAACATACTCCTGGAGTACAACATAGGTAAATCATGGAATCTTGTATAGAAGCAGAGAACATAAAAAAACAAGTTGTAGCTGCGCTCGATGATTTGAAGGCGCTAAATATTTTAGTATTGGATGTGCGTGGTTTAACCTCGATTACCGACTATATGGTTATCGCCAGCGGCACATCGAGTCGTCATGTTAAGTCGCTGGCATCCAATATGATCGACACCTTAAAAAAAGCAGGTCATCGTTCATCAGGTATGGAAGGTGAAATTGAGAGTGAATGGGTATTGGTTGATTTTGGTGATGTGATTGTTCATGTCATGCTGCCGCAAGCAAGAGAGTTTTATAACCTGGAAGGCTTGTGGGATATTGATAACCAGGAAGAGCGTGAACAGGTTTAGAGAGCAACTGAAACGTACGTTTTTATTTATTGTTTGCTGATTTATGCGTATTCACCTTATCAGTGTCGGTACCCGCATGCCCGCTTGGGTGAATGATGCCTATCATGACTTCGCCAAGCGATTGCCGCATGAATGCAGTTTATCGCTGCGCGAGATCGAAGCTGGTAAGCGTGGAAAAAATACAGATATAAAGCGGCTGATAACCGCTGAAGGTGAGAAAATGTTAGCGGCGATACCCAAAAATGCTTTGTGTGTTGCGCTGGATGTTGAGGGTAAGCAATACAGTAGTGAAACGCTTGCCAGCTCATTAACCGAGTGGATGGCAAGTGGCGATGATGTCGCCTTATTGGTGGGTGGTGCCGATGGTCTGGCGCAGTCCTGTTTACAACGGGCACACTTACGCTGGTCTTTATCGCAACTGACTTTGCCACATATGTTAGTGCGCGTTGTGCTCGCCGAGCAGCTTTACCGTGCCTGGAGTATTGGCCGTGGTTTGCCGTACCACCGTGGTTAAACATCACTGATGTCTGCACCGCCAGGTATCATTCTTGCCTCAGCGTCACCCCGGCGCGCTGAATTATTACAGCAGATTGGGGTCAACTTTGAGGTCTGTGTCAGCAATATTGATGAGCAACCACGATTGGGTGAGGCACCGCGTGACACTGTCTGTCGGTTTGCCACAGAAAAAGCATCGTCAGTGTTACGCACTCTCAGAGCGCAAGGTGGAGGGCAACTCCCAGTATTGGGTGCTGATACCATCGTTGTAGTGAATGGCGAGGTGCTGGGCAAGCCGATAGATCATGACGATGCACAGAAAATGTTGTCGCGCTTATCGAATAATTGGCATGAGGTGTTGACGGCGGTTGCGGTGGTCGGTGAAGTTGTCGATACTGGAAAGATTACAGTTGAGCTGCTTTGCAATGTGACGCGGGTTCATATGCGCTTATTGACTAGCGCTGAGATGGGGTTTTATGGTCGCCATGAGAAGGTCATGGATAAAGCAGGTGGTTACGCAATACAGGGTATTGCTGCAAGTTTTATTGATCGCATTGAAGGCAGTTATTCCGGGGTTATGGGCTTGCCGCTTTATGAGACGAGCGAATTATTAAAGCGATTTGGTATTAATGTGTTATTAGACAGTTCCCTAAGAAAATAAATAATGAATAACGAATTATTGATTAATGTCACGCCGCGAGAAACGCGCATCGCCTATGTTGAAAATGGGCTTTTGCAAGATGTTTTTATTGAGCGTTCTGGCAAGCAAAGTTTAGTTGGCAATATTTATAAAGGAAAGGTCTGCCGTGTTTTGCCTGGCATGCAGGCTGCTTTTGTTGAGGTCGGGCTCGATCGTACAGCATTTCTGCACGTGTCTGATGTTGCAGGTGCGCCTGTTCGCGCACATGTCAATGGTGATGCCGAGGCTGAAGTAGGCAACCACAATGGCGGTAGAGGTAATAATAGTAATAGCGATATGGAATGCGATATTGCTGGATTACTAAAAGAAGGCGACGAGATCTTGGTGCAGATAACTAAAGATCCTATTGGTACCAAGGGCGCACGTTTGACCATGCATTTATCCGTTGCGTCGCGCTTCTTAGTGTATATGGAAAACATGAAAACGGTTGGCATATCGCAGCGCATCGAAGACGACGATGAGCGTGATCGCTTACGTGAGCTAGTGCGCCAAGAGAACGATGATATTGCTGGTGGATATATTGTGCGTACAGCGGCGGAAGGCGCTAGCGCTGAGCAACTGCGTGCTGATATGGACTTTTTGCAACGCCTATGGCGTTCAGTACAACGACAAGCGAAAGAGACCGCGGTCAAAAAAGTAGTCCATGAAGACTTGCCTTTAGTAGTTCGCACTATCCGTGATTTAACCTGGACGCAAGTCAATAAAATTCGTATTGATTCGCGCGAGGCTTACAAAACTGCAGGTGAAGTTGCTAAGAAATTTATTCCCGAATTATTGGCGCGTATTGAATACTATCCTGGCGAGCGGCCAATATTTGATCTCTATTCGGTAGAAGACGAAATACAGCGCGCCTTAGATCGCAAAGTTTCGCTCAAGTCAGGTGGTTATCTGGTTATTGACCAGACTGAAGCCATGATCACCATCGATATTAATACCGGTGCTTATGTTGGCAGCCGTAACTTTGAAGAAACCATATACAAAACCAATCTTGAAGCAGTGCATACGCTTATGCGGCAACTGCGGCTACGAAATTTAGGCGGCATTATCATTATTGATTTTATTGATATGGAAGAAGAAGAACACAAGAGGCAAGTCTTGCGCGCCTTAGAAAAGGCAGTGGTTCTGGACACTGCGAAATGTGCCATTACAGAAGTGTCGCCATTAGGCCTGGTTGAAATGTCACGTAAGCGCACGCGCGAGAGTTTGAGCCAATTGCTTTGTGAATCTTGCCCTGCCTGCGATGGTCGTGGCACAGTCAAGACTGCGAAGACGGTTTGTTACGAAATTCTGCGTGATATTTTGCGTGAAGCACGGCAATATGATGTTAAACAGTATTTGGTCTTGGCATCGAGTGAGGTAATTGAGCTGTTTCATGATGAAGAAGCGGCCAGTATTGCCGATCTGGAAGAATTTATCGGTAAGCCTATTCGCTTTCAAACTGAGCCACTCTATTTTAGGGATCAGTTTGATGTTGTATTAATGTGAGCATTTGCAATGCAAATAAATGCCTCCTGTCGCTGTAATCTAGATTGGATTAACAGGCTCTAAGCTTGTTGTGATGTGATATGCCTAATCGGCCCGCCCTGATAGGGTTTCTTTTGGTGTTAGCGATATGAGTGCATTGAGGTATTCCTCCTCACTACTGCTGTACGTGCTTGCAGTGATTGTTATTGTCGCTGCGATAGCATTGAGTTTAGTGCGCCTAGCCATTCCTTACGTTGATGACTTTCGCTATCAAATCCAATCGACAATTAACGATAATATTGGCCGTGAGATACTGATTGGTAAGATTGATGCCTCTTGGCACCATTTCAAACCCCAGATCGAGATAGCCAATGTTGTTATTACGCTTAGCGATGAGCAAGTGCTGGAATTCGACAGAGTGTCTCTCGGTGTTGATATCATTAGCTCAGTGAGACAGTGGCGCCTGGTAACGAGTGAGATCCGTTTGGCTGGTTTCGAGTTGAATGTTGTTCAAACACTTGATGGTCGCTTTGCAGTGGCGGGTTTGCCAGCATCCGTTGAGCCAATGAATATTGAACAACAGCGCGCCCTGGTGCAATGGTTGTCGGGACAACAGCAAGTGATCGTAGAAAATGGCACCGTATATCTTACGAGCGAGCAACGGCCTGAGTTATTGCATATATTTCCTAGGATGAGTATTTATTTTGTTGCCTCCGATGTAGGTCATCAGCTTGCGGTGCAAGCCGGTGTGCCGGCTGCCTTAGGTGTGGGCATTGAATTAGTTGCCAATTTTGATGGTTTACCGTTGCTGACGGAAGATTGGTTGGTTGATAGTTATATCAAGCTTAAGCGCCTTTCTGCGGCTGGTTTTGCTAAAGAGTTTATTGGCTTTGAGTCTAGTGCTCAGCAGGTGAAAGGTGGGGATGTTGATTTAGAGTTATGGGCGAGTATCGGCGCCAACCAATCAGTAGTGGCACAAGGGCGTATTACGGCAGAAAATTTAAGGTTTACCAGTAAAGCTCCTAAAGATACTGCAACAAACGTTGGCAATGAACTCATCATTAGTTTGCTATCCGCAGATTTTTCTCTAGAAAAAAATAATGACGAATGGGCAGTGGGGTTTGCACCATTACGTATTGCTCGTGTCGGCGCATCGGAGCAGGTGCTCGATATACAAGTGCGTTATAACCACGATGCACAAGCGCGTTCTCTGCTTTTGCAAGCAGGAGCTTATCGTGTCAGTGAGATGCTGGATTTGATTAAGGCCAGTTCATTTATCCCTGGTAAACTGTTGGGTAAGCAACTATCACAGCTTGATCAGATTCAGCTTGGTGGTGATGTTCGTCACACGACTTTGTTTTGGCAGTCCAGTGAGCAACCCGGCAACAAGGCACCGTTTGCGGCCTATATAGAATTTGACAATGCCTTTATTGATGAATCGAGTATTTTTCCTGGTGCTGATAACCTAAGTGGTTTTGTTCGTTACCAAGGTGGTGCCGGGGGTAATGCTGGCCAACTTGTGTTAACGGGATCTGACAGCAGACTTGATGCGCCACAGTGGTTTCGAGATTCGCTACAATTTGATGAATTGGCGGTGGATATCGCTTGGGCAAAGTCGAATTCTGAGTTGCTTATCGAAGCCAACGATATAGCCATTAATAATGCAGATCTTGCTATCAAAGGCGACCTGGCTGTTCGTCTACCGTCTGATAAAAATGTATCACCGTATATTGATCTCGCCTTGGCGCTAGAGCGGGCGGACATTTCTAAACGTTCGCTTTATATGCCGGCAAAGCTGATGCACCCAAAAGCAGTGCGCTGGTATGACCGTGCGCTCCAGCAAGGTATGGTATCGGCGGGGAGTGTCGAATTAAAAGGGCCGATAAAGCAATTTCCTTTTAAGGGTGGCGAAGGTTTATTTGCGCTTAATATACACATTAGCAATGGCAAACTTGAATATGTCAGTGCTTGGCCGGCTATCGAAAACATTCATGCTGATTTGCATATACATAATGCCAGTATTGAGTTACTGCTAAACGATGGCACAGTGATAGATAGCAAAATTAATGCAGCGAAAATGTTGGTGTCTGACTTTACGGTTAAGCCCGTTGCTATGACCATAGCGGGGACAATGCAAGGAGCCAGCTCAGATGCGTTATTGTTTCTTGAGCAAAGCCCGCTGCAAAAAAGGTTTGCCGATTCGCTTAAGGTATTAGCTGTAGAAGGTAATAGTGAACTCTCGCTGGAATTAGATATAGCCATACCGGGGCCAGTTAACGTATATGGCGAACTGGCCCTGATTGATAATCGTTTGAGTGTGGCCAATGATGCATTTGTCGCAGAAAATATCGATGGCACGCTGAGCTTTGACAATCAAGGTTTGCATGGCAAGGCAATTGCTGCCGACATACTTGGTATGCGTGCATTGGTTGACCTCGAGCCAGTGGTCAAGGGTGACAAGCGTGGCACTAAATTTTCAGCGCAAGGCGAGGGTGATGTGGCCAAGTATGCACAGCTTAGTGGCTTACCTTGGCTAGCGCAGTTTGCGCAGGGCGAGTCAACATGGAAAGCCGAAGTGCTTGTATTGGGAGGCAGCGCTGAACTCTACATCGAGTCAGATCTTGTTGGTATTGCCAGCCAATTTCCTCATCCTTTTGCTAAGGAAGCGACAACTGTTGAGCATTTTTCCTTAGCAACAGCACTGCCTTTCGGTAACACATCAGTGGCGTTGTCGTTTGGTGACAATGTTTATGCAGATCTTGACTTGGAGAAGGCAGAAAAGGGTAACAAACTTGCTTTGTTAAATGTCGGCTTAGGCCGGGCACCAGAAAAACTTGCAGCGACGGCAAAAGGAATTGTTATTCATGGCGAGCTTGATCGACTCGTCTTGGCAGATTGGATAATCGCAGCAACAACACTGGTTGATAACGAGCAATCTGACGATGCACTCTCTATTGAGGCGATGTTGGACTTGGATCGTCTGGAAGTGTTTGGCTATCACTGGAACAACGTGAAAGTCGATGCACAGCAACGGCAAGGAGATTGGCGGGTGCTGCTGAATGGAGAAGGTATTAATGGTGCGGTTGTGACAGAAGGTGTTGGCACAGGAGCTCATATTACCCTTAACATGGAAAGCTTGGCATTAAACGCTGACAGAGAAAATTCATTAGCAAAAACGCCTACAGAAAACAATCTAGACCCGCGTAAAGTTCCAACGGTTAACGTGAAAATTAAACAGTTTAACTATGGTAGTCTCGATTTAGGTGAATTAGCATTTAAGACGAGCAAGATCAAGCAAGGGCAGCACATTGAAGGTATTGCAATACGATTGCCTGTCTTGCTGTTAGCAGGTGCGGGCAATTGGACTCAGACGGCTAATACGCAGCGATCTTCATTTAATGTTGTAGCAGAAACGACTGATTTGGGTGATATGTTAAGCCATTTTGGTTACGCAGCAGATAATGTTGATGGTGGGGTGAGTGCTATCAATGCGAATGTTTTTTGGCGTGGGATACCGTTTGACTACAGCCACGAAAAATTAAATGGACAAATTGGTTTGTCGATGGAAGATATCAATTTTAGTGATATTGACCCGGGTGCGGGTAGAGTATTTGGTTTGTTAAGTATCCAAGCTTTGCCGCAACGCTTAAGCTTAGATTTTTCTGATTTATTTAAAAAAGGGTTACAAATTAATACCATTGAAGGGAGTTTTTCAGTAAAGAATGGCGATGCGGTGACAGATGATTTGTCACTGCAAGGGCCAGCAGCGCGCATCGATATTGCAGGGAGAATTGGCTTAGCGAAACAAGATTATGATCAGATTATGGCAGTGACACCAGCAGTGAGTTCGAGCTTGCCATTGCTTGGAGCCGCCGTTGCTGGGCCGGCAGGGGCAGGAATTGGCACAGCTATTCTATTTTTGCATAAGCTGTTTAATCCAAAAATATTACACTACAAATATCACGTTAGTGGCCCTTGGGCGGATCCTGAGGTGATTTTATTAAAAAACGCAGCAGCGCAGCGCACTAATAGTGGCAGAGATGAATCAGACAAAACAAATTAAGTTTAACGTAGCGGCCATTCAGATGGCATCAGGCCCTACCATCAGCGCAAACTTAATGGAGGCGGAAAGGTTAATCAATATCGCCGTGGAGCATGCTGCTAAATTAGTTGTTTTGCCAGAAAATTTTTCGTTTATGGGCGTTGTTGAGGAAGATAAACTGTGCGTGGCTGAGGTCGATGGCACAGGGCCAGTGCAAGATTTTCTTGCTAATCAGGCGAGTAAGCACGGTATATGTTTGGTCGGTGGTACGATACCGTTAACCAGTAATAACCCTAAGCTTATTCGTGCTGCTTGCTTAATGTTTGATAGCGCAGGACGGCGCCTCGCACGGTATGACAAAATGCATTTGTTTGATGCCAATATTGAAGAGAGCAACGAGCAGTATGCTGAATCGCAAACCATTGAGCCAGGAAATGAGGTTTGTTGTGTTGACACCTCTTTTGGTCGTCTTGGCTTGGCAGTCTGTTATGACTTGCGATTCCCAGAACAGTTTAGGCAAATGGCAGAGGGCGGAATTGATATCATCCTCCTTCCTTCCGCATTTACAGCTGTTACGGGTAAAGCGCATTGGCAGCATTTGGTATGTGCTAGAGCCATTGAGAATTTATGCTATCTCATCGCGCCGAACCAAGGTGGTTATCACATTAATGGTCGTGAAAGTTATGGCCATTCGATGATTGTTGATCCGTGGGGTGGTATTGTCGATTGCTTGGCAAGCGGTTCGGGTGTTGTGGTGGCAGAAGTTGATCACAGTGTTATTGCGCGCGTGAGAAAGAATTTCCCAGTGCTTGAGCATCGGCGCCTAGGCTGCCAGCTTTTAGTTTAACTTCATGATTCGTTACGGAGGTGGATCTTGTCTTCAGATGTAATTTTGACGCTTAGCGATCTGCAATTCAGTTATGGCGCGCGTGTTATTGCTGATGGGCTTGATATGGAAATTGAGCGCGGAAAAATCACCACGATAATGGGCCCCAGCGGCACGGGTAAGACGACATTGCTGCGCATGATTGGCGGTCAAGTCAGACCGCACGCAGGAGATATTATTTTTGAGGGAAAGAGTATCCCTAGCTTGAATAAGCGTCAATTGTTGGCAGCACGGAAAAACATGGGGCTATTGTTTCAAGCCAGTGCATTGTTTACTGGGCTTAGTGTTTACGACAATGTTGCATTCCCAATACGCGAGCATACTCAGTTATCCGAACAAATGGTGCGGCATTTGGTGTTGTCAAAATTAGAGGCGGTTGGCTTGCGTGGTGCCGCAGAACTAATGCCTGTGGAATTGTCTGGTGGTATGGCTAGGCGGGTTGCGCTTGCTCGAGCCATTGCGCTTGATCCGCGCTTAATGATGTACGACGAACCGTTTGTTGGCCAGGATCCGATCACTAAGGCGGTAATCACACGTTTGATTAAATTGTTGAATGACAGTTTAGGTATGACCAGCATTATTGTGTCGCATGATGTGCATGAGGCCATGGAGGTATCAGATTTTGTCTATATAATTTCAGCTGGCAAAGTGATTGCGAGTGGCACACCAAAACAACTTCAACAATCAGATTCGCCCTGGGCACGACAGTTTTTACGTGCCGAGCCAGATGGCCCAGTATCGTTTCAGTATCCAGCGACAGACTATAAAAATGATTTATTTGCTAGCGTTAAATAAAGTGTGGTGATGGCCTTGTATTCTAAGGACACGTTGACTAATAAAAGTGTCGCCCAAGAGCGTTTCCTTATAGTGCGTTATTTACGCTCTACTCAGGGCGCTGTTGATGTTTGAGTCAATACGATTTATTGGCGAGGCGGCGTTGCGCGTATTAGCCCGTCTCGGCCAAGCGACATTATTTATTGCTCAGGTCATTGCCGCTTTGCCGATGTTGTTGCGTCGTTTTTCTTTGGTCATCACCCAGATCTACGAGGTGGGGGTGCTATCGATTGCGATTATTGTGATCTCTGCCTTAGCGGTTGGCATGGTACTCAGTTTGCAAATGTTTTATACCTTACGTGATTTTGGCTCAGAGCAATTACTTGGCCAGGTGATTGCTTTGTCGTTGGTACGTGAGCTGGGCCCAGTCTTGGCAGGTTTGTTATTTGCTGGGCGTGCGGGATCTGCATTGACCGCAGAGATTGGCTTAATGAAAGCGACCGAGCAGCTATCAAGCATGGAGATGATGGCAGTTGACCCGATAAAGCGGGTGGTGGCGCCACGCTTTCTCGCTGGTGTGTTGTCTATGCCCTTATTGGCGGCGATGTTTAGTGCTGTGGGTATTATTGGTGGCTATTTGGTGGGTGTTGGCATGCTAGGTGTTGATAGTGGTGCCTTTTGGTCTTTGATGCAGGCTAATGTGGATCTGTATGACGATATTCTCAATGGCGTTATCAAGAGTGTAGTATTCGGTATTATTATCACCTGGATCGCCGTGTTCGAAGGTTATGATGCCAAGCCAACGGCAGAGGGTGTTAGCCGTGCGACGATGCGGACAGTGGTTCATAGCGCGTTTGCTGTGCTGGGTTTTGACTTTATATTAACTGCGCTGATGTTTTCAGGGAGCTAGTATGTATCATAGAATGACCGAAATTGCGGTGGGGCTCTTTGTCGTGGCAGGCTTGGCTGCGCTGGTTATGTTGGCGATGAAGGTGAGCAGCCTTGGCGCCTTTGCCGATACCGAAGGTTATACCATCAATGCACGGTTCGATAACATTGGTGGACTTAAAGTGCGCTCACCAGTGCGTTTGGGTGGTGTCAGAGTGGGTCGCGTCAATGCCATTAACTATGACCAGGACAGGTATCAGGCGGTGGTTGAGATGACGATTAGTCGCGGTTATGATCGCTTGCCGATTGATACCTCGGCGAACATTTTTACCTCAGGTTTGTTAGGTGAGCAATATATTGGTTTAGAGCCGGGGGCAGAGGAAGAGTACTTGAACCCGGGCGATGTGATTCAGTTAACCCAGTCTGCTATCGTAATAGAGCAATTAATCGGCCAGTTTTTGCTAAACGAAGCAGAGTAATCAGAGCTCCCTTAAGCTGTTGTTTGGGTTGTTTATGTCAATATTAAGCAATATATATTAGGTTTGACCCAGGAGATTTCAGTGTTGAAAAGACAAGGTTTATTATTGGCTTTTATTGCTGGTTGTTTATTCGTTAATGGTTCGTTGGCGAATGCCGCAACAGCCGAGGATCACCCTGCCCAGCAACTGGTGGCCAAGACCACGGCGGATTTGTTGTCAGCATTTCAGTCAGAAAAAGCAGCGATTGAAGCTGACAATGCCGTATTACGCAAAATTGTCAGTGACAAAATATTGCCTTACTTTGATTTTGTACGCATGTCGAAACTGGCATTAGGTAAGCACTGGCGGCGCGCCACGGTGCCTCAGCGTAAAGCCTTTACTGAACAGTTTCGTGAGCTATTATTGAATACTTATGCCAAGGCGCTCTATCGTTTTGCTGATGCTGAGGTGCGCTACAAGCCCGTGCGCTTTGAAGAGGGCGACAGATATGTTGATGTGGCTAGCGAAGTGGACACAGGCGATGAGTCGGTTGCAGTGACTTATCGTTTGTACGAAAAAAAGGATAGCTGGAAGGTGTTTAACATCACCATTGAGGGCATTAGCCTGATTACCAATTATCGCAGCACCTTTTCCACTTTTGTTGGCAAAAAAGGCATCGATGCTTTGGTTGCAGATCTTGAGCGTCGTAACAAACGTGCGGCTGATGGTGATGATGGCTCAGCTTGAGCATCGCTTTGATGGTAACCATTGTTATCTCAGTGGTGAGTTGAGCTTTGATAGCGCGGCGCAATCAGAGGCATTAATTGCAACGTTGGTATTACATGCAAATAATCTCTCGGTTAACCTTGCTCAAATTAGCTATGCCGATAGTGCGGCAACCGCGTTTATGGTTGAGCTTTATCGCCAAGTGGATTTGGCTGGAGGCGAATTGAGTTTTGTTGACGTGCCTGCTCATATACTCTCTGTGTTAGCGATGACACGTCTCGATAGTATTTTACCTATTGCAGCTTAGCTGCTTTCAATGTTTCGCTGCGAAGGTATGCAGGTTGTCTGTCAATCAAGGGTTGCGCCCCTCTGCACGTTTCAATCACGTAGAGTTATAAGTGATTAATGGAAGTTTCCTTATGCTAGAATGACATCATTTGCGGATTTAAAATATGCAAGCTCCCCAGATTGAACAAATGATATTAAGCGGACTCCCCGGTGCCGATGTTAAGGTTAAGGGTGATGATGGTGTTCATTTTGAAGCAGTGGTTGTCGCAGAAATTTTTCGTGACAAATCTATTCTCGAACAACATCGTATGGTCTATGCAACTTTAGGTGACAATGTTGAAAATGCAGCGATCCATGCATTAGCTCTCAAAACGCAGGTGCCTAAGACGGCGTAAACATCGTTAGCTCGCGTTTTCTTAAACATAAGAACCCTTCCTTTGGTCGAGTAACAATTACTATTTAGTATGGATAGACTCATTATCTCTGGCGGTTGCTGTCTCAATGGCGACATCCGTATCTCCGGCGCAAAAAACGCAGCATTACCCATTGTTATTGCCAGTTTGCTGACGCGTGAGCCTGTTGCGATTTCCAATGTTCCGCATTTACGCGATGTAACAACGACCATGGAGCTATTGGGGAGCATGGGCGTGACCTTGATCATCGATGAGCGCATGGGTGTTGAAGTTGATGCCTCGACTATTAGTAATTTTGACGCGCCTTATGACCTTGTTAAAACCATGCGTGCTTCGATTTTGGTGCTGGGTCCTTTGTTGGCACGCTATGGTGAAGCGCATGTGTCCTTGCCGGGTGGTTGTGCGATTGGCTCGCGGCCTATCAACCTCCATATTAAAGGCCTTGAAGCTATGGGCGTGACCTTTTCTATGGATAAAGGTTATATCAACGCTAAGGCTGAGCGTCTTCAAGGTGCGCATATCTTTCTTGATGTGGTATCAGTAACGGGGACTGAAAATTTGCTAATGGCGGCGACATTGGCTGATGGTGAGACAGTGCTTGAAAACGCAGCGCGTGAGCCAGAAGTTGTTGATTTGGCAAATTTTTTAATTAGTATGGGTGCGATAATCGAAGGCGCCGGTAGCGACCGTATTGTTATTACAGGCGTTGAAAAGCTACATGGCACCGAATATCGCATTTTGCCAGACCGCATTGAAACCGGCACGTATTTGGTTGCTGGAGCAATCACCGGCGGCCGAGTCAAGGTGAAGGATACAGCGCCTGGTTTACTTGACTCAGTGTTGGCAAAGCTGCGTGATGCTGGTGCCAAGATAGAGGTGGGCGATAATTGGATTGAGTTAGATATGGAAGGTCGTCGCCCGCAGGCGGTTGATATTTATACCGCGCCATACCCGGCTTTCCCGACAGATATGCAAGCGCAATTTACTGCGCTCAATGCGGTGGCCGAAGGCAATGGCACCATTACTGAAAATGTGTTTGAAAATCGGTTTATGCATGTGCAGGAACTACAGCGTATGGGTGCAGAGATTCGATTGGAAGGAAATTCCGCATTTTGTACGGGTGTTGATAAACTAACCGCTGCTCCGGTGATGGCAACTGATTTACGTGCATCGGCCAGCTTGGTGCTGGCGGGTTTAGTCGCACAAGGGGATACCGTAGTAGATCGTATCTACCATATAGATCGTGGTTATGAATGTATTGAAGAAAAATTACAGCAGCTTGGCGCAAGCATTCGTCGCGTGCCGTATTGAAGCCTGGAGTGACTTTGAACGATAATCTCACTATTGCCGTTTCTAAAGGGCGTATTTACCAAGAAGCCTTACCTTTGTTGGCCGCCGCTGGCATCGTGCCAACAGAAGACCCTGATATCAGCCGCAAGCTCATTATCGATACTAACGAGCCTAGCGTTAAGCTCGTTATTATTCGTGCTGCTGATGTCCCCACCTTTGTTGAGTATGGTGCTGCTGATGTTGGCATCGCAGGTAAAGACGTGTTGGTTGAGTATGACGGCAATGGTTTATACGAACTGCTGGATTTAAAAATCGCTAGTTGTGCTTTGATGCTCGCGGGTGTGCCTGACTACACTCAGCGCCAGGCACGTATGCGTATAGCCACTAAATACGTCCGTACGACACAGCAATATTATGCCAAGCAAGGTGTCCAGGTTGAAATCATCAAACTCTATGGCTCTATGGAGCTGGCGCCTATGGTCGGTTTGTCTGATTTGATTGTTGACCTGGTTGATACTGGCAATACCTTGCGCGCTAATGGTCTAGTGCCAATGGAGCATATTATGGATGTCAGCTCGCGCTTGGTGGTGAATAAGGGTTCGATGAAAATGAAACAGTCTCGCATTAAGCAATTAATTGAACAGATTAGCTCAGCAGTAGAAGCGCGCTAAATCAGACTCATGGTTGTAATACGACGATTAAACACCGGGTCTGCAGATTTTTGGCAGCAACTTAAAACGCTGCGCGACTTTGATGATGCCGATGATCTGGCGATCAATAATACCGTACGCGAAATCTTAATGGATGTGCGCCAACGTGGTGATGCAGCGCTTACCGAGTATACCGAGCGCTTTGATCACTTAAAGGTTGCCAGTGCCACTGAATTAGAATTACCCGCATCACGTTTGCAACAGGCTTTAAAGACTATTCCGCAAGCACAAAGAAGCGCCCTGCAACAAGCGGCACAACGATTACGCGATTATCACGTTAAACAAAAAAGTGAGTCTTGGCAATATACCGAGGAAGATGGCACCTTGCTCGGTCAAAAAATCACGCCGCTGGATCGTGTCGGGCTTTATGTGCCGGGCGGCAAAGCTGCTTATCCCTCATCGGTATTAATGAATGCTATTCCAGCCAAAGTCGCTGGTGTTGATGAATTGATTATGGTGGTGCCGACACCCAATGGTGTGCTCAACGAATTGGTATTAGCGGCGGCCGCCATTAGCGGTGTTAATCGCGTCTTTACCGTTGGTGGTGCGCAAGCCATTGCCGCGCTAGCCTATGGTACCGACACCGTGCCCGCCGTCGATAAGATTGTTGGTCCAGGCAATATTTATGTAGCAACAGCCAAGCGCTTGGTATTTGGCACCGTCGGGATCGATATGATTGCTGGCCCGTCAGAAATAGTGGTGTTAGCAGATAACAGTATGCCGGCAGACTGGGTGGCGATGGATTTGTTCTCACAGTCTGAACACGATGAAAATGCGCAAGCCATTCTAATCAGCACAGATACCGCCTATATTGAACAGGTTGAACAAAGTATTAACCGTTTGCTGCCCGAAATGGAGCGCCGCGAGATTATTACCGCATCGTTAAACCGTCGCGCCGCAATGATAGAAGCTGACAGCATTGATACTGCGATGACCGTAATTAACACCATTGCGCCTGAGCATTTACAACTGTCGGTGGCCAATCCTCAATCGTTACTGCCCAAAGTGCGCCACGCGGGAGCGATTTTTATGGGGCAATCAACCACTGAAGTGCTGGGCGATTATTGCGCCGGGCCGAACCATGTTTTACCAACAGCAGGTACCGCACGCTTTTCATCGCCGCTGGGTGTTTATGATTTTCAAAAACGTTCTAGCCTCATTATGTGTTCGCCCGAAGGTGCATCTAAACTGGGTAAAATTGCTGCAACGCTAGCACGTGGCGAAGGCTTGACCGCGCATGCACGCTCAGCCGAATACCGAATTCAAGATTAATTGTTATAGTTGTGCTTGGAGAAAATCATGACAGATCGTAGGGCGTCGGTAAAACGCGATACGCTAGAAACCCAAATTGAAGTCAGCATTAACCTCGATGGCAGCGGTCAGGCTAAACTGGATAGTGGTATTCCTTTTCTTGATCATATGATGGATCAAATTGCCAGGCATGGCTTGGTTGATCTTACGGTGAGCGCTAAAGGTGACACTGAGATTGATGATCATCACACGGTTGAAGATATCGGTATCACCTTGGGTCAAGCATTGGCTAAAGCAATTGGTGACAAACGTGGTATTCGTCGTTACGGTCATGCCTATGTGCCGCTTGATGAAGCCTTGTCACGTGTTGTCATTGATTTTTCAGGGCGTCCAGGCCTTGAATACGCCATTAATTTTCCGCGTTCCAGCGTTGGTGGTTTTGATGTTGACCTGTTCCGCGAATTTTTTGGTGGCCTGGTTAACCATGCCTGGATTACGCTGCATATCGACAATATTCGCGGCGATAATGCCCATCACATTATTGAAACCGTGTTCAAGGCCTTCGGTCGTGCCCTGCGTATGGCGATTGAGTTTGATGAGCGCAGTGCAGGCACGATTCCCTCAACCAAAGGCAAGCTCTAATACATTCGCCACAAAGATAGATTAATTATGAATTCGGTCGCAGTGATAGATTACGGTATGGGCAATTTACGCTCTGTGTCAAAGGCATTAGAACATGTGAGTCCCAATGCATCAGTTCACGTGACTAATGACCCTAAGCTGATTGCTGAGGCAGATCGTGTGGTTTTCCCCGGCGTTGGCGCGTTACGTGAGGCGATGTCTGAGTTAAAGCGCTTGTCGTTAGACAGCTTGATTAAAGATCTTGTTAAAGAAAAGCCCTTTTTAGGGATTTGTTTGGGGATGCAGGCCTTGTTCGATTCGGGCGAAGAAAATGGCGGTTGCGATGGGTTAGGAATTTTGCCAGGTACGGTAGATTATTTTGGCCGCAGCCGTGTCGATAAAACAGGCCAAAGGCTCAAAGTGCCGCATATGGGTTGGAGCATGCTTGATCTTAAGCAAGATCATCCAATGTGGCATGGCGTTACGTCAGGTAGTCGTTTTTATTTTGTGCACAGTTATTATGTCGCCGCTAATGATGCAAAGCATGTCGTAGGCGTCTGTGATTACGGCGGCGATTTTTGTGCGGCAGTGGCTGCACCAAATATTTTTGCAGTGCAGTTTCATCCCGAAAAAAGCCAAGATTTGGGCTTGCGACTGCTCGATAATTTTATGCAATGGAATGGACAATAAGGCGATACGTAAAGAGGTGAGGAAAATATTATGCTGCTAATACCAGCGATTGATCTCAAGGATGGCAAGTGTGTGCGCCTGCGCCAGGGCAATATGGACGATGAGACCATTTTCTCAGACGATCCGGTGGCCATGGCGCAACGGTGGGTTGAGGCCGGCGCACGCCGTTTACATATTGTCGATCTTGATGGCGCAATCCAGGGGCGACCTGCCAATGCCGAAGTGATTCATCGTATTGTTGATGCAGTGCCCGATATTCCGATTCAGGTCGGTGGTGGTATTCGCGATGACGACACTATTCAGGCCTACCTCGACAGCGGTGTTAGCTATGTCATTATTGGTACTAGCGCAGTGACTGAACCACATTTTGTTTCCGAGGTTTGTGTTGAGTTCCCAGGCCACATCATCGTTGGCCTCGATGCTAAAGACGGTAAAGTTGCCATTAATGGATGGTCTAAATTATCACACCATGATGTTATCGATATGGCGCAGCATTTTCAGCGTGATGGCGTTGAGGCAATTATTTATACCGATATCAGTCGTGACGGCATGATGGGCGGTGTCAATATCGAAGCAACAGTCAAACTTGCGCAATCCATAAACATTCCAGTGATTGCTTCAGGCGGTATCACCAATATGGATGATGTGCGTAAGTTATGCGCCGTCGAAGGCGAAGGAATTGTTGGCGCCATCAGTGGCCGTGCACTTTATGAAGGCACACTCGATTTAGCCGCCGCACAAAAAGTGGCCGACGAATTTTCGCAAAAATAATGGCCTTAGCCAAACGTATTATTCCCTGCCTTGATGTGGACAACGGTCGCGTTGTTAAAGGCGTGCAATTTGTCGATATTCGTGATGCCGGTGACCCCGTCGAGGTGGCGCGTCGTTACGATACGCAGGGCGCTGATGAACTGGTCTTCCTTGATATCAGCGCCAGCCATGAAGGGCGAGATACCATGGTGCATGTTGTTGAGCAAGTGGCCAGCGAGATTTTCATCCCCTTGACCGTCGGTGGCGGCATTCGCAGCGTTGCAGATGTTGGTCGTATGCTCAAAGCAGGTGCCGACAAGGTTGGTATTAATACCGCCGCAATTGCTGACCCAGACCTGGTGCGCCGTGCTGCCGATAAATACGGAGCACAATGTATTGTTGTTGCGGTTGATGCGCGTTGTGTTAGCGCACAAGGCGAACCTCACCGTTGGCAGATTTATACTCATGGTGGACGCAAAGAGACAGGCATTGACGTGATTGACTGGGTGCAGCGCATGCAACATTATGGTGCCGGCGAAATCCTGCTGACCAGTATGGATCGTGATGGCACTAAAGCGGGTTTTGATCTCGAGCTGACTCGTGCAGTGAGTGATGCTATTGCTATGCCTGTGATTGCCTCGGGTGGTGTTGGTTCATTATCACATTTGGTTGCTGGTGTTGAGTTGGGCCATGCAGACGCGGTACTGGCGGCGAGTATTTTTCATTATGGCAAGTACAGTATCGGTGAAGCCAAGCAATTTATGGCTGCTGCGGGTATTGAAGTTCGTCTCTAAGCCCCAATCTTGCTAATGATCGGTCATTTAAATGGACAGTTTTCTGCATAAACTTTGGTTGAAAACCATTATAAAAGCGGCCATTATGGGGCTGATTAGGCGTGATTTGTTACAATGAGTGATATTCTCACCAAGCTGGAAAAAGTACTAGAAGGTCGTAAAACAGCTGATGCTGACACGTCTTATGTCGCTAGTCTTTACCAAGCAGGGCAGAATAAAATTCTAAAGAAGTTGGGTGAAGAGGCCGTTGAAGTGATCATTGCCAGTCAGAGCGAAACGCGTGAGCAGGTGATCCATGAAATGGCAGATTTATGGTTTCACGCTTTGATTTTACTGGTTCATAAAGGTATACCAGTGTCGGCAGTGACCGACGAGTTGTCGCGGCGTTTTGGTGTTTCCGGTATTGAAGAGAAGGTGTCGCGCGCTGAAAAATAGCGAGTGGTGATTAACTAAAAAACAGGTTGTTGGAGAGAAATAATGGGTGGTATCGGTGTTTGGCAGTTATTGATTATATTAGTGATTGTGCTGCTTTTGTTTGGCGCAAAACGTTTGCGTAATGTCGGCGGTGATTTAGGTAGTGCGGTTAAAGGCTTTAAGAGCGCCATAAAAGATGGTGAAGCAGGCGTTGACGCCAAACTTGAAAAAGCGGATGCCGATGACGTGATTGAAGGTGAGGTCTCTGAGAAAAGTGTCGCCGAGAAAAATGTTTCGGCGGAAAAAGATAAAGCCTAACAGGCCCGCATATGTTTGATATCAGTTCTTGGGAAATCCTGGTTGTTGCTGCCATTGCTTTAATTGTCGTTGGCCCAGACAAATTCGCTGGTCTGATACGCAATGTTGGGCAATGGGTTGGCAAAGCGAGGAAGGTTGCTGCCAGTGTCAAACAAGAAATCAAAAGCGAGATGGATAAGGCCGAAGAACTAAAAAATCTTGCTTCAGACCAAGAGGGGCTAGCTGAATTACACGATACTGTAAATCAACTTAAGGATTCTATACCGGTTGATAGTGGCACAAGTAGTTCTGTGCCCACTAATAACAAGACCTCATCAAGTTAGCTGTCTGTTTGCCGCGCTTGCATAAAGTAAACTCTTAGATTTCTTATGACCACAAAGAATTTCCCACCAGAACAAGAATCACCTTTCATGGAGCATTTGAAGGAGGTACGTGATCGCCTGGTCAGAGCGGTCATTACTATTCTTGTCATATTTGTTTGTTTGTTGCCCTTTTCCAATGATCTCTACGGTATTTTGGCTGAGCCATTGCTGGCGCAAATGCCGCAAGATGCCAAGATGATTTCGATTGGTGTTATCGATCCTTTCTTAACGCCATTGAAATTGACGCTGGTATTAGCCATATTTATTGGTGTGCCGGTATTGCTTTATCACGCCTGGGCATTTATATCCCCTGGGCTTTATAAGAATGAAAAGCGCCTGGCTTTTCCGTTGGTGTTGTCCAGCACCTTACTTTTTTACCTCGGTATGGCGTTCGCCTATTTCATTGTATTTCCTCTGGTTTTTGCTTTTTTACAGGGCACGGCGCCGGAGGGTGTTTCGGTGATGCCGGATATCAATTCGTATCTTGGCTTTGTCATTAAAATATTTTTCGCTTTTGGTATCGCCTTTGAAGTGCCCATTGCCACTATTCTTGTCATCAAGACAGGCATGACGACAGCCGATAGCCTGCGTGAAAAGCGCCCTTACGTTTTTGTCGGAGCATTTGTCTTCGGTATGCTGTTGACGCCACCCGATATTATTTCGCAAACCCTGTTAGCCATTCCTATGTGGCTATTGTTCGAGATAGGCCTTGTTTTGTCTAAATACTTTACGGCAATAAAGCCCGAAGAAGAGTTGGCTGAAGATAAAACTGTTGAGCAAAGTGGTAATGATGGCCAGAAATAGGTCTTAGCCCGCATTTCTCTGCCAGCGCGCGCGAGGTGGGCGCTAGTCGCGCTGTGGTCGTTGACCAATAACGGTCTTTAATCGTATAGCCTGGCGTTCACGGATTAATTCGATGACCAGCGTTTCGCCTGGTGCTGTTTGCGCGATTTGATTCATCATCTCGTGACCATTAGAAAAATTAATGCCTGTTATGCCGACGATAATATCGCCTGAACGAAAGCCTGCGCGGTGAGCTGGGCCGTTTTCCAATACGCCTGCGACAAGAATACCGTTAGGGCTGTCAAGGCGGAATGATTGGGCTAGACGTGGCGTGATGTCCTGAACTTCGATACCAAGCCAGCCACGTATCGCATGGCCGGTGGCAATCAGTTGCTCCAATACCGTTATCGCCACACTGGTAGGGATGGCAAAGCCAATTCCCTGAGAACCACCGCTCTTGGAGAATATTGCCGTATTGACGCCCACCAGCTGGCCAAAGGCATTAATGAGTGCGCCGCCCGAGTTGCCTGGGTTAATGGCCGCATCGGTTTGAATAAAGTTTTCAAAAGTGGTGATGTTGAGCCCGCTGCGTCCTGTAGCACTGACAATGCCCATAGTGACTGTTTGGCCAACGCCAAATGGGTTGCCTATGGCCAGCACGACATCACCGACGGCAAGTAAGTCAGATTGGCCGACAGTAATCACCGGTACATCATCGATATGAATCTTCAGCGCAGCGAGGTCGGTATCTGGGTCAGTGCCAATAACCGTCGCTTTAGAGGTGCGACCATCGGCCAGGGCGACGATAATCTCATCAGCACCTTCAATCACATGGTTATTGGTCAGCACATAGCCCTCTGGGCTGACAATAACGCCTGAGCCTAAACTGCTTTCAGCACGTTGCCGTGGTCGCGAATTGAATTTGTCACCAAAAAAACGGCGAAAGAAAGGATCGTCCAACATTGGATTACGCCGTTGGCGTATGATTTTTGTGGTGTGGATATTGACAACGGCAGGGGCGGCCAAGTTAACGGCGTTGGCGTAAGATATTGGGCCACCGATGGTGCCATGACGTTGTTCAAATTGGCCAATAGTAGGCTTTGCCTCCTGGCTCAGCGTGATGACTTTGTGTTCAAAGACATGGGGTTGAAACAGCAGTAAATAGATGAATGCCACAATAAGGCCGATAAACGCGCCTTGGGCGAGATAGAGCAGAAACTTACGCATAGATACAGGTGTGTCGTTAAAGACAAAATGATGTGTGAATGATATAACATAAAAGGATGATCGCATGGTAGAACGAGAGCAATTGGCAAGCTATTGCAGTGAATTACTGACTGTTTCGGCGCAGCATGATTATTGCCCTAATGGCTTGCAGCTTGCTGGCAAGCGCGAGATTCAAAAAATCGTCAGTGGTGTGACAGCAAGCCAGGCCTTGATTGATGCCGCCGTGGCTGTTAATGCCGATGCCTTGTTGGTGCATCATGGTTATTTCTGGAAAGGTGAAAGCCCTTGTATTGTCGGCCAAAAATATCGTCGTATCAAAGCATTGATCGGCGCTGATATCAGTCTCTACGCCTATCATCTACCACTGGATGTACACCCAAAACTGGGCAATAACGCCCAACTTGCCCAGCGACTGGGCCTTGATTTTGGCGCAGCCATTGGGCCAGCTAACAACCCAGAGCTGGTGCGTTGTGCGCAATTATCGAAACCCGTCAGGAGTATTGCTGATTTTGCCCAGCATGTTAGCGCCACATTAAGTCGCCAGCCTTTGTTAATTATGGGGCACGATAGGCCGCTGATGCGTATCGCCTGGTGTACCGGCGCTGCGCAAGATTATATTGAACTGGCCGCAGCAGCGGGCGCTGATGTTTATATCAGCGGCGAGGCATCAGAACGCACATTTCATGCGGCAAAAGAGTTGGGCATTCATTATTTGGCGGCGGGTCATCATGCTACCGAGCGTTATGGTGTTCAGGCCTTAGGGCGACATTTAGCAAAGCAGTTTAGTCTCGATCACGAATTTATAGACATTGATAATCCGATTTAATGAGATGCTTTTTTATGGCGCAAGCGCATTGTGCCCCAGTGATTTTGTTTGAGAAACAATACCTTCCGCAGTTTTGTGAAAAATCACATATTGTCCACGGCATGTTATAAGCTCAATGTAGCGGGTTCAGAGATGGCTGTTCATGCGGAGTTAAGATTGACAGCCCAGGCTGAATTAGTCTAGGATGCCGCCCTCTATCACCGCTGCGAAGGCGACTGCCTTTAGCTTCGGAGTTCAGTGAACGCGCACATCAGAAATGCTGGTGGCACGATACCGGCGCGGGGGCAGGTTTTATTTGGTTTAAGCCAAAAGTGTTGTTACCAATAGTGATCGCTGTATGCAGTTGGCTCTGCTTAACAGCGGCGTTAGACAATATTTTTTCCGGGCGAATGGCTGCTCGGCGTGGTTTATTCTCTTCCTCCGTAAGTCTGCATTTTCTGAATTTGTTAGATAATACTCGCATCACCTGCGTGAGAATTTGAGGTAACGTTTATGACGTATGGACTGATTCCTGGGAAGGCGTCACCAAGCAATCGAACACAGAGCAATAGCAATATTGTATCCCGAGGGCACGTAGCCCTCCGAGGCTCGATTTTGCCCCCCCTTGCGCCGCGTTTCAATTTGGCATTCGGCCTGCTGTGTTTGCTGCTGTTTTTTGTTGGCAGCGCTTATGCGGAAGTACCTAATGCCGTTCCGCCCAAGGGCGATTTTGACGGCAAACACGTCGAACAACCTATCGAGTTCCCCCATGATATTCATGCGCGGGATAACAAGATTAACTGCATGTACTGCCATACCTATGCCCGCCGCGGTAATGTTGCAGGCATACCGCCAACCAGTAAGTGCATGGGTTGTCACACTGTTATTGCGACAGACAAGCCGCGTATCAAGAAGTTGACAGAGTACTGGGAAAAAGGTGAATCTCCGAAGTGGAAGAAAGTCTATGATTTGCCAGACTTCGTGCATTTTAACCATGAGAAGCATCTCAAGCGCTTTATCTTTGATAATGAAGGTATGGAAGTTGAGCGTGCCGACGAAGTGTGTTCTTTTTGTCACGGTGATCTCAAGGAAATGACTGTTGCACGTAAGGTAAAGTCGCTAACTATGGGCTTTTGTCGCGAATGTCACGAAGCCAACGACGGCCCGTTCGATTGTTGGAAGTGTCATAAATAAGCGCGGTGTTTGACGTTAAGTGTTGATGGCCAGTATAAATGACAAGCGTAGAGGGCATTTGCTAAATGAGCATGTATAAAGTCAAACGTAGAGACTTTCTGAAAATTACTGGGTTAAGTGGTGCCTCGGTGGCCTTAGCTGCCTGCGATATGCCAAGCACCGTGACGCTGGAAGAAGGTGAGGAAGATGTGGTTTCCTACCTGATGCCGGAAGAGTATGTTATTCCAGGCATTGGTGTTTGGTATGCGTCAACCTGCCAACAATGTGATGCCGGTTGCGGTATCGTTGGTCGCGTCCGTGAAGGTCGCGTACTGAAGCTGGAAGGCAACCCAGCATCGCCTGTGAATCAGGGTGCGCTGTGCCAAATTGGTCAGGCTGCACTGCAAGTACACTACAATCCAGATCGTCTGAAACAGCCAAAGATTCGCCAGAGCGGTAGGTTGGTTGATGCTAGCTGGGACGAAGCCTTTGACCTGCTTAAGTCAAGCATTGGTCCTGATTCAGGCATCGATGGTTCACGTATAGCTTGGTTGAGTGGCACGGTAAGTGGCCATCAGCGTGTGCTGATAGATGCCGTTTCTGCAGCAGTCGGTGGCGCCAGTCACTACGCTCACGAAACCCTTAACGATGCCATCGTTGATAAGGTTAATGCCGAAGTATATGGCAGCGCCAATGTGCAATATAAAATTGCTGATGCACAAGTAGTGCTTTCGTTCGGGGCTGACTTTTTAAGCACCTGGGGCTCGCCGGTACATCATTCTGTGCAGTATGGCCAGTTTCGTGATGCGCCACGTGGTGTGTTGATTCAAGCCGAACCTAAAATGACCGTCACTGGTGGTAGTGCTGATCTTTGGTTGCCAGTACGCCCTGGTGCCGAAGGCGCTTTGGCAATGACCATTGCCGCGGAGCTGGTTGCTAGCCATGGTGCTGACAGCAAGGCTCTGCCTAAAGCCATTGCTGACCAGCTTGGTCAATACAGCTTGGCGAGCGCTGAAGAGCAAACCGGTGTTGCAGCAGACTTGGTTAAAAAGGCAACAAATTTCCTTGCAACGCGTAGCCCAAGCCTAGTGATTGCGGGTGGCACTGCTGCTGGACATGAGCATGGTTACGAAGCGGTCACTGCTGCAGCGATGTTGAATGTGTTATTGGGTAACGTTGGCAAGACGGTCATTGCAGTGGCTGACTTCCCTTATCCCGCTTTGGCACCGAAAAAAGGTGACACTGCGCAGCTGGCTGCTTTTGCCAAGGCTGCTCATGCCGGTGACATTAGTGTTGCGTTGATTGCTGGCACCAACCCCGTTTATACCGCGCCTGAACAGCTTGATATGGCCGGCGCGCTTGATGCGGTCAAAATCAAGATTGCCTTTGCCGAGTTCATTGATGAAACAACGGTAATGGCAGATATTATTCTGCCATTACATTCTGATCTAGAATCATGGGGCACTCATGTTTCCAGCTATCAGCCCGCTGGCGCAGAGCCAATCATTAGCTTGCAGCAGCCACTGATGGAGCCATTGTATGCTGAGACACGTAGCTTTGGTGATGCTTTGCTGGCGATTATGAAACTGTACAACTCAGAGCAATATGGTCCCTTCGCCGATTACTATGGCTATCTACGCAACGTGATTGCTGCTGTGCCTGCCGTGGCTAAAGAAGGTGCTAGCGACGAAGCCTATTGGCAAGCTGGCTTGCAGCAAGGCATGTTAAAAATGGCTGCGCCAGCAATAATATTAGCACCGGTGATTGAAGCGGCTAATGATGCAGATGCAGCTAGCGATGATGAAGCAACAAAGATGGCCGATAATGTTGAGCCAGAAGATGGTGTTACCTTCGCTTTGCCTGTGTACGAGAGAGATAAAGATTTCCCGCTGCGTCTTATTCCGGCAGCGAGTAGTCGTCTTGGTGATGGTCGTTTTGCTAACCTGCCTTGGTTGCAAGAAGCGCCTGACGCGATTACCAAGATCGTTTGGAACTCTTGGGTGGAAATGCATCCAGCAACGGCGTTGCAATACAGAATTAAGCAGGGTGACTTTGTTGAGGTGAGTAGTGCAGCAGGCAGTGTTAAAGCACAAGTTTATTTGCACAAGGGTATTAACAAAGACGCTATTGCTGTGCCAATGGGGCAGGGTCATAGCGAATATGGTCGTTATGCCACGGGCCGCGGTGTTAATCCATTGAAGATGGTTGTGGCTGCAACCGATGCGCATACTGGCGAATTGGCGCTATGTGCAACACGAGTCACAGTGAAAAGCACTGGACGTAATGAAGAGTTGGTTAAAATGGGAGGTAGCGAATCCCAGGTTGGCCGCAAATTGGTGGCTACCATTACTGCCGATCAGTTGCGGCGCGTATAAAAGGGGTTTCTATTTATGTCGTTAGAAAATATCCTGGAAAATTGGT